>NZ_JBQEON010000009.1:0-181523 GCF_052045245.1 Burkholderia sp. 22313 | reverse complement strand
AAGAAGGCAGCACCGGCGAAGAAGGCCGCAGCGAAGAAGGTTGCAGCCAAGAAGGTCGCAGTGAAGAAGGTTGCTGCGAAGAAGGCCGCACCGGCGAAGAAGGCTGCTGCGAAGAAGGCCGCGCCGGCGAAGAAGGCTGCTGCCAAGAAGGCTGCGCCTGCGAAGAAGGCTGCTGCGAAGAAGGCTGCGCCTGCCAAGAAGGCTGCCCCTGCGAAGAAGGCTGCCCCTGCGAAGAAGGCTGCTGCTGCCCCCAAGGCTGCCGCACCGGCAAAGAAGGCTGCTGCGCCGAAGAAGGCCGTCGTGAAGAAGGCTGCACCGGCAACCACCGCGTCGACCGCATCGGTTGCGCCGGCATCGGGCGCGAAGACCGCGCTCAACCCGGCAGCGGCATGGCCGTTCCCGACCGGCAGCCGTCCGTAATCGGGGCTGACCTGCATCACCCGGACACACACGTGGTGTCCGCGGGTTGAGTAGCGCTACTCAATCGATCCCGCCATCTGGCTCAGGTGGCGGGATTTTTTTTCGTCCGTATTCGGTGGTCGGCGGGTGTCCGTGCACCGCCCGGCGGCCGGGCATGGACGAAAAAAAACGCATGTGCAGCTTCGCACATGCGTTCGACCGCGGCTTGCGCCGCGTGCTGAGGATGCTCGTTAGTGCGTGACGCGCGTGACGCCGCCGCTCGACAGCAGGCGCACACGTTCGCCGGCACGGAACATTTCGCCGCTCGCTGCCTGCGTGATCGAGCGCAGGTCGCCGTTGTCGAGGCGCACGGTGATTTCGACACCGTTCGCCGTGCTGAGGTTTTCACCGACTGCATTGCCCGCGACCGCGCCAACGAGGCCGCCTGCGATGGCTGTCAGGATCGAGCCCTTGCCGCCGCCGATCGCACTGCCCGCGACTGCGCCGAGCGCACCGCCGCCGAGCGTGCCGAGCGCGCTGCCGCCGCCGCCTTCGGACTGAATGCGCACTGCCCGGACGCTCTCGACCGTGCCCATGCGCACGGTTTGTTCACGCTGCGCCTGGCCGGCGCTATAGACGTCAGCCGAGCCCGGTGCCGTGAAGCAGCCGGCGAGCGTCAGTGTGGCCGTCAGCATGGCCGCGAGCGTGAGGGTTTTTTTGGTCAACATCTTTGCTCTCCCACAATATTCATTTGAGACTGTACCCGAAGGCAGCCTCGAAGCGCGCATCGATTTCGGCGCGCGTCAGTGCGTAAGTCTGGGGCCCCTGGTGGGCAATCTTGATCGAGCCCATCAGGCTCGCGAGGCGGCCCGTGGTTGCCCAGTCGAGGCCATTCTCGATGCCGTACAGCAGGCCGCCCCGGAAGGCGTCGCCGCAGCCGGTCGGATCGACGACGCGCTCTGCTTGCACGACCGGAATCTGTTCTTCGCCGTTTTTGTGAAGAATGGTGGAGCCGTGCTCGCCGCGCGTGATGATCAACGCCTGAACCCGGCTGGCGATTTCCTGTTCGGACCAGCCCGTCTTGTCGCTGACGAGCTTGCCCTCGTAGTCGTTGACCGCAACGAAAGTCGCGAGTTCAATGATGCGGCGCAGCGTCGCACCGTCGAACAGCGGCAGGCCTTGGCCCGGATCGAAGATGAACGGGATGCCGGCCTTCGCGAACTGCTCGGCGTGCTGGACCATCCCGTCGAAGCCGTCCGGCGCGACGATGCCGAGCTTCACGCCCGGCACTTCGTCCGCGCGGTTCAGGTGCGACAGCATCATCGCGCCCGGGTGGAATGCAGTGATCTGGTTGTTGTCGAGATCGGTCGTGATCATCGCCTGCGCGGTGTGCGAGTCGGGCACCACGCGCACGCTGGCCTTCGACAGGCCGAGGCTGTCGAGACGCTCGAGATAGCGGTCGGCGTCGTTCGCGCCGACCGTCGCCATGATGCGCGCGTCGCCGCCGAGCAGATGCAGCGCGTAAGCGATGTTCCCCGCGCAACCGCCGAATTCGCGACGCATCGTCGGCACGAGGAAGCTCACGTTCAGCAGGTGAACCTGGTCGGGCAGGATGTGCTCGCGAAACCGGCCTTCGAAGGTCATGATGTTGTCGTAGGCGAGCGAGCCGCAAATCAGCGTAGTCAAGGCGTGCGTTCCTGTAGAGGGCAAAGGGAAGCGGCCGCCCGGCCGGCGCGCGCAGGCTGTCGGGCCTCGCGCGGCAGGGCCGGGCGGCAGCGGATTACTTCAGTGCGGCGAGCGCTGCGTCGTAGTTCGGCTCGTCCTTGATCTCGCCGACGAGTTCCGCGTGGATCACCTTGTCCTGCGCGTCGAGCACGACGACCGCACGGGCCGTCAGGCCGTTCAGCGGGCCGCTCGTCACGTCGACGCCATACGCGTTCGCGAATGCGCGGCCGCCGCGGAAGGTCGACGCCGTCACGACGTTCGCGAGGCCTTCGGTCGTGCAGAAGCGCGTGGCGGCGAACGGCAGGTCGCCGGACACGACGACCACGACCGTGTTGTCGAGCGACGACGCGGCTTCGTTGAACTTGCGGGTCGACGTCGCGCAGGTCGGCGTGTCGAGGCTCGGGACGATGTTCAGCACCTTGCGCTTGCCGGCGAAGCTGGCGAGCGACACGTCGGCGAGATCCTTGCCGACCAGCTTGAAGTCGGGGGCTTGCGAGCCGACGGCCGGGAACGTGCCGGCGAGATCGATCGCGTTGCCACCCAGCGTAACTTTGCTCATGTTCGTGCTCCGAAATAGCGCGCCGCTGCGGCGCGCGGGTTGAGACGGCGCGCATGCGCGCGCCGCGGGGCGTCACGGATAGAAGATCTGGACGCGGAAATTCGAGGCGGGGGCGCCGTTCGTGTCGAGACGCACGATCATCGTCTGCGTCGTGCCGGGCGGCAGCCCGGCGTCGATCGGCATGCCCGGGCGCACGTAGTCGCGCGGCGCGAGCACGCGGCGCACGGTCACGTGATTCGTGTCGTCGAGCAACGTCAGCTCGAGCGACGGGTACGCGAGCGCGACACGGTAGCGGTTCGTCAGCGGTACCTTCAGCTCCAGCACGCGCGGACCGTCGATCTGACGCAGGTCGGTCGCGTCGAGCCGCAGGCCGTCGATCGCGCGCGGCGGCGCGATCGTGCATCCGAGCGGCGCGCACGCCTGCCGGAACCAGCCCTGCGTGACGGGCCAGTAGATCATCACGGTTTCGCGCTGCCACCACGCGAGCTGCGCGACGAGCAGCACCGCCAGCGCGGCGGCGACGAGGCCGCCGAAAAAGCCGCCGAGCATTCCACGTCGCTGCGGGGCGCGCGTCTCGCGCGTCACCGCGAAGGCCGGGCGATCGTCGTCGGTCGTCGCGGCGGGGAAGGGAACGGCGGGTTGGACGGCTGGCGCGGCGGCGCGTTCGTCGGGAGGGGTGTCGGGTCCGGATTCGGGTTCGGCTTGCGCCGGCCGGAATGCGAAGCGCGGTTCGCGCGGCGCGTGTTCATCGTCAGGCACGGCGAAGTGCGCGTTGCCGGCCGGTTCGGCGGGTTCCGCGGCGGCTCGTTCGACCGCGCCGGGTTGCGCGTGCGCGGCGAAGCGCGGTTCGCGCAGGTCGGGTTCGGCCAGCGGCATGGCCGATACGTCGGCTTCACGCGGTGTCATGGCCCGCTCATCCGGCTCGGCCGCTGGCCCGGCGGCAGCGTGCAGTTCGGCGGGGCCGGACGCGATCGGCGCGGGCGTGCCGGACAGGTGAACGACACCGGCTTCCGTCGACGGCAGCGCGAGCGGTACCAGCGGCTCGGTGCGCACGGTGTCGACGTTGTGCTGGAGGGACGGATCGACACCGGCATCGAGCCACGGCGCCCACATGTCCCAGCCTTCGGGCTGGTAGTCGGTATCGGTTGCCGGTTCGGCCGGCGCGTCGCTGGTGAAGAGCCGAGGGAGCGCGGCTTCGTGTTGCGGGGCGGCGACGGCCGGCTCGGCCGGCGGCGCCGCTTCGGTCAACGCGGGTTCGGGTTGCCGCGCCGGTGCGGGCACGAGCGACTGCGAGGCGTTGAAGACCTGCTGGCAGTGTCCGCAGCGCACGAGGCCGTCATGCAGCGAGAGCTGTTCCTGCTGCAGCCGGAAGACGGTTTCGCAATGGGGGCAGCGCGTCGCAAGAAGCATGTCGAGCCGGGCGGCCTGCTGGCCAGAGTGAAGGACAGCGCTATTCTAATGGCTTTCCCGCCGGGTTCCGGCGAGGCATACCCAACCTTCGTGTTCGCGCCAGACCGAGATGTCGACGTAGCGCGCATAGACGGCCGCGACTTCGTCCGCCTGGCGTGCGAGCACGCCCGACAGCGCGATGTGGCCGCCCGGCTTCACCTTCGATGCGAGCATCGACGCCATCAGCTTCAGCGGATTCGACAGGATGTTCGCGACGACGATGTCGAATTCGCCGGCCGGGCACGCGTCGGGCAGCCCGTACGTGACGTCCGCACGGTTGCGTTCGCTGTTCTGCCGCGCCGATTCGACCGCTTGCGGATCGATGTCGATGCCGACCACGGGGTTCGCCCCGCATTTCTTCGCGAGGATCGCGAGAATGCCCGAGCCACAACCGTAATCGAGGACCGACTGGCCGGGTTTCACCGACTGCTCGAGCCATTCCATGCACAGGCGCGTGGTCGGGTGGCTGCCGGTGCCGAACGCGAGACCGGGGTCGAGTTCGAGAATCAGGGCGTCGGGATCGGGCGCGTCGTGCCACGACGGCACGACCCAGATCCGCTCGCCGATCGGGATCGGCTCGAACTGCGACTGCGTGAGCCGCACCCAGTCCTGCTCCTCGACTTCACGCACGTCGAACGTCGGTGTCTCGGCGACACCGATCTCGTTCGCGGCGGCCGCGAGCAGCACGGCCGGATCGTGATCGGGCGACAGCAGCGCGATCACGCGCGAGTGCTGCCACGCGGTACGTTCGGGAACCAGGCCCGGCTCGCCGAAGAGCGGTTGCTCGTCGGGCGTGTCGGCGTCGGCGTCTTCGACGGACACCGACAGCGCGCCGAGTTCGAGCAGCGCGTCGGACAGCGCCTCCGCATGCTCACGGGCCAGTTCGACGACGAGTTCGCGATAGCTCATGCTTACGCTTCTTCCGGTGCGACCTGCTGCTTCTGCGCGAGCCGGTTTTCGAGGTAGTGGATGCTGGTGCCGCCTTCGACGAACTTCGAGTCGATCATCAGTTCGCGGTGCAGCGGGATGTTGGTCTGGATGCCTTCGACGACCATTTCCGACAGTGCGATGCGCATCCGGCGGATCGCCTGGTCGCGCGTCGCGCCGTAGGTGATCAACTTGCCGATCATCGAATCATAGTTCGGCGGCACGAAATAGCCATTGTACGCATGCGAGTCGACGCGCACGCCGGGGCCGCCCGGCGTATGCCACGACGTGATCCGGCCCGGCGACGGCGTGAACTTGAACGGATCTTCCGCGTTGATCCGGCATTCGATCGCGTGTCCGCGGAACTGGATGTCGCGCTGGCGCAGCGTGAGCTTCTCGCCGGCCGCGATGCGGATCTGTTCCTGCACGATGTCGACGCCCGTGATCATCTCCGACACCGGGTGCTCGACCTGCACGCGCGTGTTCATCTCGATGAAGTAGAACTCGTTGTTCTCGTACAGGAATTCGAACGTGCCCGCGCCGAGGTAGCCCATCTTCTTGCATGCGTCCGCGCAGCGGTCGCCGATGCGCTCGATCAGGCGGCGCGGAATGCCGGGCGCCGGCGCTTCCTCGATCACCTTCTGGTGGCGGCGCTGCATCGAGCAGTCGCGCTCGCCGAGCCAGATCGCGTTCTTGTGCGCGTCCGACAGCACCTGGATTTCGATGTGGCGCGGGTTCTCGAGGAACTTCTCCATGTACACCTGCGGGTTGCCGAACGCACGGCCGGCTTCCTCGCGGGTCATGTTGACCGCGTTGACGAGCGCGGCCTCGGTGTGCACGACGCGCATCCCGCGCCCGCCGCCGCCGCCTGCTGCCTTGATGATGACCGGATAGCCGATCGCGCGCGCAATCTTCACGATCTCCTTCGGATCGTCCGGCAACGCGCCTTCCGAACCCGGCACGCACGGCACGCCGGTCTTGATCATGGTCTGCTTCGCGGTGACCTTGTCGCCCATCAGGCGGATCGTTTCCGGACGCGGGCCGATGAACGTGAAGCCCGACTGCTCGACGCGTTCCGCGAAGTCGGCGTTCTCCGACAGGAAGCCGTAGCCGGGGTGGATCGCCTCGGCGTCGGTGACTTCCGCGGCGCTGATCAGCGCCGGCATGTTCAGGTAGCTCAGGTTCGACGGGGCCGGGCCGATACAGACGGCTTCGTCCGCGAGGCGTACGTACTTGGCTTCCTTGTCGGCTTCCGAGTAGACGACCACCGTCTTGACGCCGAGCTCGCGGCACGCGCGCTGGATGCGCAGCGCGATTTCACCGCGGTTGGCAATGAGGATTTTTTCAAACATAGCGAGTATTCGTCTCTTCGAGGGGCGCGCGAACGGCGCCTGGCGAGCATCGGCGGCGCGCGGCCGGGTGGGCCGCGCGGCGGACTTAGCCGATCACGAAAAGCGGCTGGCCGTATTCGACGGCCTGGCCGTTCTCGACGAGGATTTCCTTGATCACGCCGGCCTTGTCCGACTCGATCTCGTTGAGCAGCTTCATCGCTTCGATGATGCAGATGGTCTGGCCTTCCTTGACCGTGTCACCGACCTGGGTGAACGGGTCCGCGCCCGGCGACGGTGCGCGATAGAACGTGCCGACCATCGGCGACGTCACGACGTGGCCTTGCGGCACGGCAGGTGCGGCTGCGGCCGGCGCGGCAGCCGCGCCGTCGGTGGGCAGCGCGGCCGACGGGGCCGGTGCGCTCATCTGCGGGGCAAATCCGCCCGTCGGCTGGACATAGACCGGCGGCGCGTTCTTGACGATACGCACCTTGCCTTCGCCTTCCGTCACTTCCAGCTCGGAGATGCCGGATTCGGAAACGAGGTCGATCAGAGTTTTCAGCTTACGAAGATCCATCGGGAATTCCCCTTTCAATACGTGAAAGCGCCGGTGGGGCCGGCGCTGAATCTAGATCGCGAAATCAGCCGCGCGACGCGCCTTGCAGCTTGTCCAGCGCGTACTCGAGCGCGTACAGATAACCTTTCCAGCCCAGCCCGCAGATCACGCCTTCGGCCTGGTCGGAAAAGTAGGAGTGGTGCCTGAACGCTTCGCGGCGGTGCACGTTCGACAGATGAACCTCGACGAACGGGATGCCAACGCCGGCGATCGCGTCCCGGATCGCGACGCTCGTGTGCGTATACGCGGCGGGATTGATCAGGATGAAATCGGTCTGTTCCTCCCGCGCGGCCTGGATGCGGTCGACGAGCGCGCCTTCATGGTTGCTCTGGAACGACGACAGTTCGGCGCCGGCTTCCTGCGCCCGCGCGGCAAGCGCCTGATCGATCTGCGCAAGCGTGACGCGGCCGTACACCTCCGGTTCCCGGGTGCCGAGAAGGTTCAGGTTGGGGCCGTGCAGCACCAGCAATCGTGTCATGGTCGCTTCTATTTCTGCGGAATTGCGCGAACTTTAGCGCTATTTAGAGAAATTTGTCTAGTTTTGCCGAACGGCCGAACGCGCCGGACCTGCAAGAATTACCGGTGCGGATGCAAAGTATCAGCGAATTCACGTGAAATTGCCGCGATCGACGCATAAATTGCCGCCAACGTGCGGGCGGCCGTTCAGGCCGATCACAAGGCGTCGAGGGTCTTTTTCAGCTCGGCCGGCTGGATTTGTCCTAATTTTGTCTCGCGGATCTTGCCGGTTTCGTCGATGACGACCGTAAACGGCAGCGCGCCGGCCGTATTTCCGAAATTTCGGGCCAGATCTGCGCCCGCGTATCCGCTGACGAAAACCGGATAGTCGACCTTCACCTTCTGCAGAAAATTCTTCACGTTCTGGTCGGAATCGACACCGATCCCGACGAAGCGGATGCCTTTCTGCTTGTATTGATGCGACAGCGCGACGAGTTCGGGCATCTCCTCGACGCACGGGCCGCACCACGATGCCCAGAAATTGACTACGACTTTCTGGCCCTTGAAGGACGCGAGCGACGCCGGCTTGCCGTCGACACCGGTCAGCGACGCGGCCCACAACTGGTCGACCGGGCTGCCCTGTGCGGCGGGCGCGGCGACGGCGACACCGTCGTCGGCGCTGCCGCCGCGGAACCAATGGCCGGCGGCGAGCCCGCCGGCGACGGCGGCGGCCGCGATCACCGCGAGCGCCAACATGCGTTTCATCATCATGATCGAATCATTCCGGTTCGGAAGGAGCGTTGCTCGCCTCGAGCACCGCGCGCAACGCGGCGGCGTCCGCGCGGGCGACCCGGCCACGCGCGTCGGCCTTGACCGCGCCGCGCAGGTCGTCGCTCGCGTAGAGCGCGACATGGATGCCGATCGCGTCGACATCGCGGCGCGGGCGCCACAGGAAGCTGAGCGTCTCGACGTCGGCGCGACCGGCGAAATGCCGCGTCTCGGACACGTCGTACTGAACGTTCTGGTTCAGCAGGTAGATCGCGACGTCCTTCGGGTTGTCGGTGAATATCTGCAAATGGATGTCCGAATGCGCGTTCGCGGTGCCTTGCAGCACCGCGCCCGTCACATACGGATTGAACTCGGCGAGCCGGCGCATCCAGTCGAGCGCGATCTCGCGCAGGCGACGCAGTTCGTCCGGCTGCGTGTCGCTCTGGAACAGGGCGAGGTACTCGCGCAGTTCTTCCTCGATCAGGTCGTTATCCGGCAGCCATTCGCCGGCAACGCGCGTGTCGCCGAACAGCTGGCGCGCGGCCTTGCGCTTCGCGCTGGCGTAATCGAGGCCGTCCTCCGCGATCAGGCGGGCGGCGGACTGGGCGATTTCCTCGCGGGCGCGCCGCGGGTCGACAAGGGGTTTGCGAGACATGATCCGGTAATCATACTCGATCGCTGTCACCCCCGAACGCGCCGCGGCTGCGTGCCGCCCGCCGCGCCGAACCGCATCCGGATCCGTCGTTCGGGCCGCCGGGCACGGCGGGCCGTCAGTTACAATGACGGTCTTTGTGTCGCGGCGAAAGGCGTTGGCCGGACGGCCTGTCCGGCATGCCGCAGACCCTCTTTCCGAATCGACGGCGCCCGGCGGCGCGAAAGCATTCATCTATGCACATCCACATTCTTGGCATCTGCGGCACCTTCATGGGCGGTCTCGCCGTGCTCGCGCGCGAGGCGGGCCACACGGTGACGGGTTGCGACGCGGGCGTCTATCCGCCGATGAGCACGCAGCTCGAGGCGCAGGGCATCACGCTGATCGAGGGCTACGGCGCCGACCAGATCGACCTGAAACCCGACCTGTTCGTGATCGGCAACGTCGTCACGCGCGGCAACCCGCTGATGGAAGCGATACTCGATCGCGGCCTGCCTTATATGTCCGGCCCGCAATGGCTCGGCGAACACGTGCTGGCCGGAAAATGGGTACTGGCGGTCGCGGGCACGCACGGCAAGACGACCACGTCGTCGATGCTCGCGTGGTTGCTGGAGGATGCCGGCCTGAACCCCGGCTTCCTGATCGGCGGCGTGCCGCTGAACTTCGGCGTGTCGGCACGGCTGACCGATTCGAGCTTCTTCGTGATCGAGGCCGACGAATACGATACGGCGTTCTTCGACAAGCGCTCGAAGTTCGTCCACTACCGGCCGCGCACCGCGGTGCTCAACAATCTCGAATTCGATCACGCCGATATCTTCCCGGATCTCGCCGCGATCGAAACGCAATTCCATCATCTCGTGCGCACCGTGCCGGGTGTCGGCCGGATCGTGACCAACGGCCGCTCCGACGCGCTGGAGCGCGTGCTCGCGCGCGGCTGCTGGAGCGAGGTCGAGCGCTTCGGCGTCGATGGCGGCTGGCAGGCGCTGCCGGCCGAGGACGGCGTGCCGGTCGACGAGCGGTTCGCGGTGTATCGCCACGCCGAGCGCGTCGGTGAAGTCGCGTGGCAGGTGCAGGGCGACCACAACCGGATGAACGCGCTCGCGGCGATCGCGGCCGCCCGCCACGTCGGCGTGCCGCCCGCGCAGGCGGACGAATCGCTCGCCTCGTTCCGCAACGTGAAGCGGCGCATGGAAGTGCGCGGCAGCGTGGACGGCGTGACCGTCTACGACGACTTCGCGCACCATCCGACTGCGATCGAAACCACGATCGCCGGCCTTCGCGCGCGCATCGGCCGTCAACATTCCCGCATTCTCGCGGTGCTCGAGCCGCGCTCGAACACGATGAAGCTCGGCGTGATGAAGGCGCAACTGCCGGCCAGCCTCGCCGACGCCGATCTGGTGTTCGGCTACGGCGCGCCGACCGGGCGCGACGCGCTCGGCTGGAACCTCGGCGAAGCGCTGGCGCCGCTGGGTGACAAGGCCCGCGCGTTCGACGATCTCCATCTGCTGGTGAAGTCGGTCGTCGCGGCCGCGCGCCCGGGCGACCACGTGCTCGTGATGAGCAACGGCGGGTTCGGCGGCGTGCACCAGAAGCTGCTCGACGCGCTCGGGAGCCGCGCGTGATCCTGTATCTGCACGGGTTCCGGTCGTCGCCGGAGTCGCAGAAGTCGCGGCTCCTTGCTGCGCGCATGGCCGAACTTGGCCGTACGCATGAATGGCGCTGCCCGTCGTTGTCGGTATCACCGCTCGAGGCGGTCGCCGTCGCCGAAGCCGAGGTAGCCGGTGCGCGCGACGTGACGGTGATCGGCAGTTCGCTCGGCGGCTACTACGCGACCTGGCTCGCCGAGAAGCACGGCTGGAAGGCGGTGCTGCTGAACCCGGCAATCGTGCCGCAGCGCGATCTCGAGCAGTATCTGGGCGAACAGCCGTTGTGGCACGGCGGCGGGTCGATCGTCGTCGAACGTCGTCACCTGCAGGAGCTCGATGCGCTGCGCGTACCGGCGATTGCGCGGCCCGAACGCTACTATCTGTTCGCGGCGACGGGCGACGAAGTGCTGGACTACCGCGAGATGCTCGCCCATTACCCGGGCGCGAGAACGCGCGTGATCGACGGCAGCGATCACGGAATCAGCGAATTTGCCGACTATGTCGACGACGTTCTCGCTTTTTGCGACGACAGAACGTCATGAACCCGGCGTCATGCCGATCGAATTCCCATCATCATGCGGCGCCGCGGATGCGGCGCCCGGCAGTCTGAACGAGAGTACTGAGTGAACGTTTTCTTCGAGGAATCGGGCAGTTTCAAGGCGGGCAGCGTGCTGTCGCGCCAGGGCGACGCGTTTCAGGTCGAGTTGCCCGGCGGGCGGCGGGCGAAGGTGCGCGCGAAAGACGTGCTGATCGAATTCGAGAAGCCGGCCGCGAGCGAACTGATGCAGGACGCCGACACGGCTGCGCAGCAGATCGACCTGGATTTCCTGTGGGAATGCGCGCCGGCGGAGGAATTCGCCTATACCGCGCTGGCCGCGGAATACTTCGGCGCGACCTACGGCCCGGTCGAGCGCGCGGCGCTGGTGCTGCGGCTGCATGGCTCGCCCGTCTACTTCCGCCGCAAGGGGCGTGGCCAGTACCAGCGCGCGCCGGAAGAGCAGCTCAAGATGGCGCTCGCGTCGCTCGAGCGCAAGCGCCAGCAGGCGCTCGTCCAGGCGCAGTATGAAGAGGAGCTGAAGGCCGGCAAGCTGCCGGAAGCGTTCGCGGGCAAGGTGCTCGGGCTGCTGACGCGGCCGGACAAGAACGCGATCGAATACAAGGCGCTCGAGGCCGCGGCCGGTGCGCGCGGCGTGTCGCCGGCGCGGCTGATGCTCGACTGCGGCGGCATCGAGTCGCCGCGGGCGCTGCACGAGGCGCGCTTCCTCGCGGAATTCTTCCCGCACGGCACGGGCTTCCCGGCCGTCACGGTGGGCCCGCTGCCGGACGACCTGCCGCGCGCGGACGTCGAGGCGTTCTCGATCGACGACATCACGACGACCGAAATCGACGACGCGTTCTCGGTCGAGCATCTGGCCGACGGCCGCGTGCGGATCGGTGTGCACATTGCAGCGCCGGCGCTCGGCATCGTGCGCGGCGATGCGGTCGACGCGATCGCGCGCGCGCGCCTGTCGACCGTCTACATGCCGGGCGACAAGATCACGATGCTGCCGGACGACGTCGTCGACGTGTTCACGCTGAAAGAGGGCGACTACCGCCCGGCGCTGTCGCTGTACATCATCGTCAACCGCGAGACGCAGGACATCGTCGCGAACGAGACGCGCGCCGAACTCGTGTTCGTGAAGAACAACCTGCGCCACAACACGCTCGACGAGCTCGTCAACGAAGAGACGCTCGCGGCCGGTATCGGCGACTACCCGCACAAGGACGACATCGCGGTGCTGTGGCCGCTCGCGCAGGCGCTGTTCGAGAAGCGCCAGGTCGCCCGCGCGGGTTACGGGCTGAAGCGCGAAGTGCAGCGCAACACCGACTACAACTTCTACGTCGAAGGCGAGCACGTGTCGATCACGCCGCGCCGTCGCGGGTCGCCGCTCGACCTGATCGTGTCGGAGCTCGCGATCCTCGCGAACTCGACGTGGGGCGCGTTCCTGCACGATCACACGGTGCCGGGCATCTACCGCTCGCAGCGCGGCTTCGGCGCGCCGGGCCCGAAGCGCACGCGGATGCAGACGACGGCCGCGCCGCACGAAGGCCTCGGTGTCGCGCAGTATGCGTGGAGCACGTCGCCGCTGCGCCGCTACGTCGACCTCGTGAACCAGTGGCAACTGCTCGCGTGCGTGCAGCACGGCGTCACCGCGAAGCTCGCCGCGCCGTTCAAGCCGAAGGACGCCGACCTCTACGCGGTCGTGCAGGGCTTCGACGACACCTATACCGCGTACGCCGACTACCAGCGCCGGATGGAATATTTCTGGTGCCTGCGCTGGCTCGCGCAGGAGCAGAAGAAGCACGTCGTCGCGAGCGTCGTGAAGGGCGATCTCGTGCGTCTGGAGGAAATCCCGCTGCTGCTGCACGTGCCGGGGCTCGGCGTGCATGCGCGCGGCACCCGCGTGCTGCTCGACGTGATGTCGCTCGACGAGCTGACGATCGAGGCGTCGGTGCGACTGCTGAACGTGCTCGACGCGCCGACCGTGACGAGCGGCGATGCGGCGGACGACGAAGACGAGAACGAAGGCGGCGACGACACGCTGGTCGATGCGGACGACGCATCGGCGGAAGCCGAGGCCGAAGCGCTGGCCGAATCGGACGGCGGGGCGGCCGAAGGCGGCGATGCCGCGAACGGCAACGGCCAGGAAAGTGCGCAAGGCGAGCAGGGGCGCGCGTCATGACCGCAGTCGCATCGACGAGCGGCGCCGACCGCTACGTGGTGTTCGGCAACCCGGTGGCGCACAGCAAGTCGCCGTTCATCCACGCGCAGTTCGCCGCGCAGACGGGCGAGGCGATCGACTACCAGCACCGGCTCGCGCCGGTCGACGGGTTCGAGGCTGCCGTGCGCGCGTTCGTCGCCGAAGGCGGCCGCGGCGCGAACGTGACGGTGCCGTTCAAGCTCGACGCGCATGCGCTCGCCGATACGCTGTCGCCGCGCGCGGCGGCGGCCGGCGCGGTGAATACGCTGCGCATCGACGCCGACGGCAGCATCCATGGCGACAACACGGACGGCGTCGGCCTCGTGCGCGACATCGAACTGAATCTCGGCGTGTCGCTCGCGGGCGCGCGCATCCTGCTGCTCGGTGCGGGCGGCGCGGCGCGCGGCGTCGTGCTGCCGATGCTCGACCGCGCGCCGCTGTCGATCACGATCGTGAACCGCACCGCGAGCAAGGCCGAGACGCTCGTCGGCCAGTTCACGCAGGCTGCGCACGATGCCGGCTGCGTGCTGTCGGGCGGCGGCCCGGACGTCGTGCGCGCGGAACCGTACGACGTGATCGTCAACGCGACGGCCGGCAGCCTCGATGCGGCGCTGCCGGCGTGCGACGCGGCCGCGTTCGGCGCGGGCACGCTCGCGTACGACATGATGTATGGCGCGCAGCCGACCGTATTCATGCAGCATGCGGCGTCGCTCGGCGCGCGCACCGCTGACGGGCTCGGGATGCTGGTCGAGCAGGCGGCCGAATCGTTCTTCATCTGGCGCGGAGTGCGGCCGGACGGCGCACCGGTGCTGGTCGCGCTGCGCCAGGCGCTCGCGGCGGCCTGAGCGGAGCGCGGCAGATGGTGGCGGTCAGCGGCACGCAGCGTACGCGCACGGTCAGCGTGACCCGCTGGCTCGTCTATGCCGGTTCGGTGTTCGCGCTCGCTTGGCTCGCGACGCAGCTGTTCTATCTCGTGCAGATCGCGGCGTGGTCGTTCATCAATCCTGGTTCGACCGCGTTCATGCGCACCGACGCATGGTGGCTGTCGCGCGACAAGCCGCCCGCCCAGGTTCAACACCAGTGGGTGCCGTACGACCAGATCTCGCGCAACCTGAAGCGCGCGCTGATCGCGTCGGAGGATGCGACCTTCGCGACCAACAACGGCTACGACGTCGACGCGATCCTGCAGGCGTGGGAGAAGAACAAGGCGCGCGGCCGGATCGTCGCGGGCGGTTCGACGATCACGCAGCAGCTCGCGCGCAACCTGTTCCTGTCGCGCGAGAAGAGCTACATCCGCAAGGGGCAGGAGCTGATCATCACGTGGATGCTCGAGACGGTGCTCGACAAGGAGCGGATCTTCGAGATCTACCTGAATTCGGTCGAGTGGGGCCGCGGCGTGTATGGCGCCGAAGCTGCCGCACGCTATTACTACAAGATCCCCGCGAGCCGGCTCGGCGCGTGGCAGTCGGCGCGCCTCGCGGTGATGCTGCCGAAGCCGCGCTGGTTCGACGCACACCGCGGCTCGGCCTACCAGGCGCAGCGCGCGGCCGTGATTGCCCGCCGGATGGGCGCGGCCGAGTTGCCGCAATCGCAGTGAGCGGCGCGCTCGCGCCGTCGCATTGACCATTCCGTCGCCGGCGCGCCGATGGTGCGCTGCAGCGCATTCGTGTCGCCGGCATTTCGGGACACATCCATTAGACGAATTCGTCTATTTCGGTTTGCTGAGCAATGCCGGCAGGCGGGCGATTTTGTTTGCCGACATGGCACGAAATCCGCACGATTTTAGTGTCGCCAGGTAAACGCGCAATGCATTGAAAGCTATGTGAAATGCAACGGTTCGCGAATCGAAGCATTTCTGAAAGGTGTGCGCTGCACCGGCTGTCGCTCGAATATTTCCAAATTTTTCAAAGCCAACCCGCTCGCGTATATTGGCCGGCGCCTCGGCTTATCGGCCGCAATCGAGGCGGGGGGCGGCTTACCCGGCTGCTCGACATAAAAACATTTGAGAGAAGGAAAGCAACGATGCCAGCGAGCAAAGCGAAGCTGTTGTTGGGGGTTGTGTTCTCTTCGCTGATTCTGACGGCCTGCAACGACGACGTGACGTCGTCCGCCGCAGCAGGGTCCGACAATTCAGCCGATCCCGCCGCTCAGGTGGACAGGCCGTACAACGATCCCAACAGTTATTCGTCGAGCGCGACCGCGTCGCTCGACGCGTCCGCCGCGGTCGAAAAGGCCGCCGTCACCCATCACACGATCACGCTGAACGGCCAGACGATCCGTTACACGGCCACCGCCGGCCACCTCGTCGCGCGCAACCCGCAGACGGGCGCGCCCGAAGCATCGTTCTTCTACGTCGCGTACACCGCCGACAACCAGCCCGCGGCGAAGCGGCCCGTCACGTTCCTGTACAACGGCGGCCCCGGCTCCGCGTCGGTGTGGCTGCATCTCGGCTCGTTCGGCCCGAAGCGGATCCAGACGGGTGACCCGAACGCGAACACGTCGACGTTCCCGTTCGTCGACAACGCGGAAAGCCTGCTCGACACGACCGACCTCGTGTTCGTCGATGCGATCGGCACCGGCTTTTCCGAGGCGATCGCGCCGAACACGAACCAGACGTTCTGGGGCGTCGACCAGGATGGCGGCGCGTTCCGCGACTTCGTGACGCGCTACCTCGCCGTGAACCAGCGCGACGCTTCGCCGAAATACCTGTTCGGCGAGTCGTACGGCACGCCGCGCACCGACGTGCTCGCGAACCTGCTCGAGACGGCCGGCGTGAAGCTCGCCGGCATCGTGCTGCAGTCGTCGATTCTGAACTACAACGCGAACTGCGACATGGCGAGCGACTATGTCGGCAACTCGAACAACGGGGCGAGCCCGGTGAGCTGCGCGGGCTTCGTGCCGTCCTACGGCACCGTCGGCGCGTACTACCAGCTCGACAATCCGAACCCGTCGAGCCTGCCGCAGTACGCGGACCAGATGCGCCTGCTGACGGCCGGCAGCTACGCGCCCGCCGTGAACGCGTATCTCGCGAGCCATACGCCGCCATCGCCGACGCTCGTCTCGACGATGGTGAATGCGACCGGCGTGAAGCAGCCGCTGTGGAATGCGAACTTCAACGTCGTGCCGACCTTCTTCGACAACAGCTTCCAGGTGTCGCTGATCCCGGGCACGCTGATCGGCCGCTACGACGCGCGCGTGAACGTGCCGTCGTCGAGCCCGCTCGCGGCGGACGGCGATCCGTCGAGCACGTTCATCACGAAGCCGTTCACCGACACGATCGGCAGCTACCTGCCGAACGTGTTGAAGTACAGCGCGCAGTCCGCCTATTCGCTGAGCAGCAACGCGATCAACACGTGGGACTGGACGCACGACGGCCTCGCGATGCCGGACACGATCCCGGATCTCGCCGCGGCGCTGACGCTGAATCCGTCGCTGAAGGTGCTGTCGCTGAACGGGTATCACGACATCGCGACGCCGTTCTACCAGACCGAGCTCGACCTCGCGCGGCTGGGCTCGCAACCGAACCTGACGATCAAGGACTATCAGGGTGGACACATGGTCTATCTCGACGATACGTCGCGTCCGCAGGAGAAAGCCGACCTCGTGACTTTCTACAACGCGGCCGCGCACTGATGCGATGGACGGGCCCGGCGACGCGCGCCCGTGGCGGCGCCGTTCGCCGGCCGTCGACGACCCCATTCCAGACTGGAGCCTGACATGAAGAAACGTTTCATCGTCGTTGCCGCCGCGCTTGCCTGCGCCGGCATTGCAGCATCCGCATCCGCATCCGCGTTCGCGCAGGCGAGCGATGCCGCCACCCCGGCGCGCGCGCGCCAGGCGCAGCTTGGCGATCCCTACGTGCCGCCGGCCGCGCGCAAGCCCGCCGCCGGCACGCAGACGACCGGCGCCGCGCTGCACGCGCAGGTGGTGCGCAAGCTCGCGCGGCAGTTCGGCGCGGCCGACACGCAGAACACCGGTTCGATCACCGAAGCGCAGGCGCGCGCGGCCGGCCTCGGCTACGTCGCGAACCACTTCCGGCAGATCGATTCGAGCGGCAGCGGCCGCGTGTCGTTCTCCGACGTGCAGCGCTACATGCAGGCGCGCGGCACGACCCAGCAGTAAGCGCGGCGCGCGTGGATAACGGGGGCGGAACCCGCGATGCGTCGGGTTCCGCCCCCTTGCGCATGGCGCGGCCGTTTTGCGACGCAGGTCGCGGCCTTCCCGTTGCATTTCTCATTATCTGGACAACGCATTCAAATATTGGAGACGAGTGCGTGCGCTCCTACAATCCGAAGCACATCGACAGCTTCGGACCCACGCACCGCGCGGCGCCCGACGCACACGGAGACACATTCCATGAAGTTCGCCGGGCGCTTTCCTCGGTGCATCGACCGCCGCGTTGCCGCGACGCCCGACCTCGTGCCGGCCTCGCGACAGCGGCTTCACCGATTCCGTTGAAGAAGCCTGTTCCATGACCAAGATGCCCGACACCCTTGCTCTCGATACCCGGCGCGCGACGCCGGACGACGCACCGCTCACCGACAGCATCGGCGCGACCAGCACGCCGCTCGATCTGGCCGCGCAGCAGGCCGGCACGCAGACGCTGTTGCGCGGTCTAGCGATCCTCGAGGCGATCGCGAACGGCGCACGCGACATGCGGGCGATCGGCGCCGCGCTCGGCACGACGCGCAGCACGACGCACCGTCTCGTCAGCAGCCTCGTGCAGGCGCGCTACCTGCGCCAGGTGCAGGGCGGCTACCTGCTCGGCCCGAAGCTGATCGAACTCGGCACGATCGCGCTCGAACAGATGCCGCTCACGGCGGTCGCGCGGCCGCACCTCGAAGCGCTCGCGGAAGCGACGCTCGACACGATTCACCTCGGCGTGCGCGACGGCGACGACGTGCTGTATATCGACAAGATTCCCGGCACGCGCGGCCTCGAGATGCGCTCGCGCGTCGGCCACCGGATGCCGCTCGCATCGACCGGCATTGGCAAGGCGATGATGCTCGACCTCGATCCGGACCTGTGGCGCTCGCTGTTCGAAGCCGCGCGGCGCGCGCTGGCCGGCGTCAATTTCAAGCCGGACAACCGGCCCGAGACGAGCGCGTTCCTGCAGCGCATGGCGCATTACGCGGCCGGCGGCTACACGTTCGATCTCGAGGAAAACGAAGCATCGATCCGCTGCGTGGCCGCACCGATCCGCGACGCATCGGGCGCGGTCGTCGCGGCCGTGTCGGTCGCGAGCACGATTCCGTACATGCCGCACGACCGGATGGACGAACTGATTCCGCTCGTGCAGCGCGAAGCGCGAGCCATTTCCGCGGAGCTGGGCTGGAGCCCGCCGCAGGGTACCCGCAGGATCAAACGATGACCAATTCGACCCGGACCGCTCCGGATGCCAACGCCGCCGCACCGTCGCTGATCGCGCTCGACTGGGGCACGACGTCGCTGCGCGCGTATCTGTTCGACGCGCGCGGCGCGCTCATCGACACGCGCAGCCGCGCGGCGGGCGTGATGCACGTGCCGGCCGGCGGCGCGCGTGCGTTCGACGTCGTGTTCGAGGAAGCGTGCGGCGACTGGCTCGACCGCGCGCCGGACGTGCCGGTGCTGGCCGCCGGGATGGTCGGCAGCGCACAGGGTTGGCGCGAGGCGCCGTACGTCGCGGTGCCGGCCGGCGCGGACGCGCTCGTCGCGGGCCTCGTCACGGTGACGACGGCGCGCGGCACGACGGTGTCGATCGTGCCGGGCGTGATCGCGGCGGGTGAATTGCCGGACGTGATGCGCGGCGAAGAAACCCAGATATTCGGTGCACTCGCGAACGATCCCATGCTTGATGCCGATCGTTCAGGGGTACTGATCGGATTGCCGGGCACGCATGCGAAGTGGGCGTGGGTGAAGGGCGGGCTCATCGAGCGCTTCCAGACCTTCATGACGGGCGAGCTGTACGCGGCGCTGCGCGACCATACGATCCTCGGGCGCACGATGCGTCCGAGTGAATCGCCGGACCGCGCGGCGTTCGTGCGCGGCGTCGCGGTGGCTCGCGGCGCGCATCGCACGGGACTGCTCGCGACGATCTTCAGCACGCGCACGCTCGGCCTGACCGACCGGCTCGCGGCCGATGCGCAGGGCGATTACCTGTCCGGTCTGCTGATCGGCCATGAGCTCAATGCGCTCGACGCGATGCTCGCGGAGCGCGGCGCGACGCTCGCGAACCAGCCGCTGCTGCTGATCGGCGACGACGGATTGTGCGCGCGCTATGTCGACGCGCTGAACCTGTTCGGCTGCACGCACGCACGCGTCGTCGCACAGGCGACCGAACGCGGCTTGTGGTGGATCGCGTCGCGCGCCGGGCTCGTGCGCGCGGACGGCGAACCCGCCTGCGCCGATCAACGAACCGATTGAAGAGGAATTGCCGATGCCGTCCGACCTTACGCTGCCCGCGCCGTACACGCCGAACGCCGCACTGATGCGTGCCTTCGACGCGTGCCCGCTGATCGCGATCATGCGCGGGATCACGCCTGCCGAAGCGGTCGACCACGGCCTTGCGTTGCA
Organism: Burkholderia sp. 22313; assembly: GCF_052045245.1. NCBI lineage: Bacteria > Pseudomonadati > Pseudomonadota > Betaproteobacteria > Burkholderiales > Burkholderiaceae > Burkholderia > Burkholderia sp. 22313. The sequence goes on along the minus strand of NZ_JBQEON010000009.1, from coordinate 161,705 downwards.
TGAAGCCGGCTTCCGGATCGTCGAGGTGCCGCTCAATTCGCCCGATCCATTCGACAGCATCGCGGTGCTGCGCCGCGCCTTGCCCGACGACATGGTCGTCGGCGCGGGCACCGTGTTGCGCGCCGAGTTCGTCGACCGCGTGCAGGACGCGGGCGGCACGCTGATCGTGATGCCGCACAGCGACGCGGCCGTGATCCGCCGCGCGCGCGAGCGCGGGCTGGCGAGCGCGCCGGGCGTCGCGACGCCGACCGAGGCCTTCGCCGCGCTCGCGAACGGCGCCGACGTATTGAAGATGTTTCCGGCCGAACAGCTCGGCGTGCCCGTCGTGAAGGCGTGGCGCGCGGTGATCGACCGCGCGGTGCCGCTGATTCCGGTCGGCGGTGTTGCGCCGGACAACATGCAGCCGTTCCTCGCGGCCGGTGCCAATGGTTTCGGCCTGGGTTCGGCGCTGTATCGGCCCGGCCAGTCGGCGGACGCGACCGCGGCGAATGCGCGCGCGTTCCAGGCCGGCCTGCGCGCGGCGCGCGGCGGAGCAGCATGATGGGACGCCTCGCGGGCAAGGTCGCGATGGTGACGGGCGCGGGCCGCGGGATCGGCGCCGCAATCGCGCTGGCGTTCGTGCGCGAAGGCGCGGCCGTCGCGCTCGTCGACCTCGACTTCCCGCAAGCGCAGCGCACGGCCGCGGCGCTCGCCGCCGACGTCGACGGCGCCCGCGCGCTGGCGCTGCATGCGGACGTCGCGCGGCAGGACTCGGTGCGCGATGCGCTCGCGCGGACCGAAGCCGCGTTCGGCCCGCTCGACGTGCTCGTGAACAACGCGGGCATCAACGTGTTCGCCGATCCGCTGACGATGACGGACGACGACTGGCGCCGCTGTTTCGCGGTCGACCTCGACGGCGTGTGGCACGGCTGCCGCGCGGCGCTGGAGGGGATGGTCGAGCGCGGCCGGGGCAGCATCGTGAACATCGCGTCGACGCATGCGTTCCGCATCATCCCGGGCTGCTTTCCGTACCCGGTCGCGAAACACGGCGTGCTCGGCCTCACGCGTGCGCTCGGCATCGAATACGCGGCGCGCAACGTGCGCGTGAACGCCATCGCGCCCGGCTACATCGAGACGCAGCTCACGCGCGACTGGTGGGACGCGCAGGCCGACCCGGTTACCGCGCGCGCCGAGACGCTCGCCCTGCAGCCGATGAAGCGGATCGGCCAACCGGAGGAGGTCGCGATGACGGCCGTGTTCCTCGCGTCCGACGAGGCGCCGTTCATCAATGCCGCATGCATCACCGTCGACGGTGGGCGCGCGGCGCTGTACCACGACTGACGCAACGATTCGAAAGACCGCACGTGCGACGGCCGCGCGCACGCTGCGTCGAAACCAACAAGCGGCTGCATCCTGATCGATGAAGACAAGGAGACACTGGAGATGAAACGCAGAACGTTCGTAACGCTGGCCGCCGCGGCCGCGGTGGTGATGGGGAGCCCGGTCGCGCACGCGGCCGATCCGGTCAAGATCGGCTTCCTCGTGAAGCAGCCGGAAGAGCCATGGTTCCAGGACGAATGGAAGTTCGCCGAAATGGCCGCGAAGGAGAAGGGCTTCACGCTCGTGAAGATCGGCGCGCCGTCCGGCGAGAAGGTGATGAGCGCGATCGACAACCTGTCTGCCCAGAAGGCGCAGGGCTTCATCATCTGCACGCCCGACGTGAAGCTCGGGCCGGGCATCGTCGCGAAGGCGAAGTCGCACAACCTGAAGATGATGACGGTCGACGACCGCCTCGTCGACGGCGCCGGCAAGCCGATCGAGTCCGTGCCGCACATGGGGATTTCCGCGTACAACATCGGCAAGCAGGTCGGCGACGGCATCGCGGCCGAGATCAAGAAGCGCGGCTGGAACATGAAGGACGTCGGCGCGATCGACATCACGTACGAGCAGCTGCCGACCGCGCATGACCGCACGAGCGGCGCGACCGACGCGCTGGTCGCCGCCGGCTTCCCGAAGGCGAACGTGATCGCGGCGCCGCAGGCGAAGACCGACACCGAGAACGCGTTCAACGCGGCGAACATCGCGCTCACCAAGAACCCGCAGTTCAAGCACTGGGTCGCGTACGGCCTGAACGACGAGGCCGTGCTCGGCGCGGTGCGCGCGGCCGAAGGGCGCGGCTTCAAGGCGGACAACATGATCGGCATCGGCATCGGCGGTTCCGATTCGGCGCTCAACGAGTTCAAGAAGCCGCAGCCGACGGGCTTCTACGGCACCGTGATCATCAGCCCGAAGCGCCACGGCGAGGAAACCTCGGACCTGATGTACACGTGGATCACGCAGGGCAAGGCACCGCCGCCGCTGACGCTGACCACGGGCATGCTCGCGACGCGCGACAACGTGTCGAAGGTGCGCGAGGAGATGGGGCTCGCATCGAAGTAAGCGGCTTGCCGGCTGCCGCGGCGATGCGGCGGCCGGCGATCGATGGATCTGCAAGTGGGGAGACGACGTGTCAGCGGCACTGCGTTTTGACAATATCGGCAAGGTATTTCCCGGCGTGCGCGCACTCGACGGCATCTCGTTCGACGTGCATGCGGGCGAGGTGCATGGCCTGATGGGCGAGAACGGCGCGGGCAAGTCGACGCTGCTGAAGATTCTCGGCGGCGAATACCAGCCCGATGCGGGCAGCGTGCTGGTCGATGGCCAGCCCGTGCATTTCTCGAGTGCGGCTGCGTCGATCGCGGCCGGCATTGCGGTGATTCACCAGGAGTTGCAGTACGTGCCCGACCTGACGGTCGCGGAAAACCTGCTGCTCGGCCGCCTGCCGAATGCGCTCGGCTGGGTGAGGAAGGGCGAGGCGAAGCGCCACGTGCGCGAGCGGCTCGCCGCGATGGGTGTCGATCTCGATCCCGACGCGAGGCTCGGGCGGCTGTCGATCGCGCAGCGGCAGATGGTCGAGATCTGCAAGGCGCTGATGCGCAACGCCCGCGTGATCGCGCTCGACGAGCCGACGAGCTCGCTGTCGCATCGCGAGACCGAGGTGCTGTTCAAGCTCGTCGACGACCTGCGTGCACAGGGCCGCGCGCTGATCTACATCTCGCACCGGATGGACGAGATCTACCGGTTGTGCGATGCGTGCACGATCTTCCGCGACGGGCGCAAGATCGCGTCGCACGAAGCGCTCGCCGACGTGCCGCGGGAGCGGCTGGTCGCCGAGATGGTCGGCCGCGAGATTTCGGATATCTACCACTACGCGCCGCGCGCGCTCGGCGACGTGCGGTTCTCCGCGGAAGGCGTCGACGGCCCGGCGCTGCGCGAACCCGCGAGCTTCTCGGTGCGCGCGGGCGAGATCGTCGGCTTCTTCGGGCTGGTCGGCGCGGGCCGCAGCGAGTTGATGCGGCTGATCTACGGCGTGGACCGCCGGCGCGCGGGCGTGCTGACGCTCGACGGCAAGCGGATCGACGTGAAGCGCGCCGGCGACGCGATCCGTCACGGCATCGTGCTGTGCCCGGAAGATCGCAAGGAGGAGGGGATCATCGCGATGGCGTCGGTCGCGGAGAACATCAACATCAGTTGCCGTCGTCATTCGCTGCGCGCGGGGCTTTTCATCGACCGCAAGACCGAGAGCGAAACGGCCGACCGCTTCATCCAGCGGCTGAAGATCAAGACGCCGAACCGGCGGCAGAAGATCCGCTTCCTGTCGGGCGGCAACCAGCAGAAGGCGATCCTGTCGCGCTGGCTCGCGGAGCCCGACCTGAAGGTCGTGATCCTCGACGAGCCGACCCGCGGTATCGACGTCGGCGCGAAGCACGAGATCTACGACGTGATCTACCGGCTCGCGGAGCGCGGCTGCGCGATCGTGATGGTGTCGTCGGAACTGCCGGAAGTGCTCGGCGTGTCCGATCGCGTCGTCGTGATGCGCGAAGGGCGGATCGCGGGCGAGCTGCCGCGCGACCGGGCGAACGAGCATGCGGTGCTGAACCTTGCGCTGCCGCAGACGAGCGTCGTCGAAGCGGCTTGAGGTGGTTGGGGTCGCCCCGGGCGACACACGAGAATCGAATCGATCACGCGCGGCGCGGGCCGCGCGATGCAGGAGCAGGAGACACAACCATGCAAGTCAGGGAAAACCTCGCCAGCGCGACCGTGAAGCCATCGGCCGACGCGCTGGTTCCACAGCAGGGCGACCGCCAGAAGTGGTGGCAGCACCTCACCGAATACAGCCTGATCGCGATCTTCGCGGTGATGTTCATCACGATGTCGCTCACCGTCGATCACTTCTTCTCGATCGACAACATGCTCGGCCTCGCGCTGTCGATCTCGCAGATCGGGATGGTCGCGTGCACGATGATGTTCTGTCTCGCGTCGCGCGACTTCGACCTGTCGATCGGCTCGACCGTCGCGTTCTCCGGCGTGTTGTGCGCGATGGTGCTCAACGCGACCGACAACACGTTCGTCGCGATCATCGCGGCGGTCGCGGCCGGCGCGGCGATCGGCTTCGTGAACGGCGCGGTGATCGCGTACCTGCGCATCAACGCGCTGATCACGACGCTCGCGACGATGGAAATCGTGCGCGGGCTCGGTTTCATCGTGTCGAAGGGGCAGGCGGTCGGCGTGTCGTCGGATACGTTCATCGCGCTCGGCGGGCTGTCGCTCTTCGGCGTATCGCTGCCGATCTGGGTCACGCTGCTGTGCTTCATCGTGTTCGGCGTGCTGCTGAACCAGACCGTGTACGGCCGCAACACGCTCGCGATCGGCGGCAACCCCGAGGCGTCGCGCCTCGCGGGGATCAACGTCGAACGCACGCGCGTGTATATCTTCCTGATCCAGGGCGCGGTGACGGCGCTCGCCGGCGTGATCCTCGCGTCGCGCATCACGTCGGGCCAGCCGAACGCCGCGCAGGGCTTCGAACTGAACGTGATCTCCGCGTGCGTGCTCGGCGGCGTGTCGCTGATGGGCGGCCGCGCGACGATCTCGGGCGTCGTGATCGGCGTGCTGATCATGGGCACCGTCGAGAACGTGATGAACCTGCTGAACATCGACGCGTTCTATCAGTACCTGGTGCGCGGCGCGATCCTGCTCGCGGCCGTGCTGCTCGACCAGCTGAAGAACCGCGGCGTACGCGACTGACCGATTCCACGGAGACGATTCGCATGACCTTCGAAACACCCGCGCAGGCTCCGCACGCCGCGGCGAGCGACACGCGCTATGCGCGCTACCCGAGCCTCGAGGATCGCGCGGTGCTGATCACGGGCGGCGCGACCGGGATCGGCGCGTCGTTCGTCGAGCACTTCGCGCGGCAGGGCGCGCGCGTCGCGTTCGTCGACCTCGATGCGGACGCGGGCACCGTGCTGGCGGAGCGCCTCGCGCGTGAGCAGGGCGTCCGCCATGCGCCGCTGTTCCTCCCGTGCGACCTGACCGACATCGACGCGCTGCGCCGGACGATCGACGCGATCCGCGCGCGGATCGGCGCGATCGCGGTGCTCGTGAACAACGCGGCGAACGACACGCGCCACGCGATCGGCGACGTGACGCCCGCGTCGTTCGACGCGGGCATCGCGGTGAACCTGCGCCACCAGTTCTTCGCCGCGCAGGCGGTGATCGACGACATGAAGCAGCGCGGCGGCGGCGCGATCGTCAACCTGGGCTCGATCAGCTGGATGCTGAAGAACGGCGGCTATCCCGTCTACGTGATGGCGAAGGCGGCCGTGCAGGGGCTCACGCGCGGGCTCGCGCGCGATCTCGGCCCGTTCGGGATTCGCGTGAATTCGCTGGTGCCCGGCTGGGTGATGACCGACAAGCAGCGCAGGTTGTGGCTCGACGACGCGGGTCGTGCCGCAATCAAGGCCGGCCAGTGCATCGACGCCGAGCTGCTGCCGGACGATCTCGCGCGCATGGCGCTGTTTCTCGCGGCCGACGACAGCCGGATGATCACCGCGCAGGACGTGGTGGTCGACGGCGGCTGGGCCTGATTGCCGGAGTTCGCGCTCGCGCGGTGCCGCGCGACGACCCGTATCGTTTCATCGACGAAGGAAAGGAGCTCACCATGACCGCCACGTCCTCGCGCGCATCGTCGTCCACGAGTCAGTCGCGCCGTGCGCGCCTGGCTGCCGCCGCGCAGCCGGTCAGCGCCGGCCCGCAGACCGCTGCGTTCGCGCAGGGTGTCGGCGCCGCGCATGCGGCGGCCGTCACGCTGTCGAACGCGTCGCTGCGGCTCGACGTGCTGCCGCACCTCGGCGGCGGCATCGCGCGCTTCGACTGGCGCGGCGACCACGGTGCGCTGGTGCCGGTGTTCCGCCGCTGCGAGCACCCGGAAACGGCGACGGATCCGAACCAGCTCGCGTGCTATCCGCTGCTGCCGTACTCGAACCGGATTGCCAACGGCCGCTTCGAATGCGACGGGCGCAGCATCGCGGTGCCGCGCAATCGCCGCGACGAGCCGCTGCCGATACACGGCGACGGCTGGCTCGCGCCGTGGCACGTGGACGACGCGACCGATACGGCGCTGCAGCTGTCGCTCGACCGCACGCGCGGCGCGCCGTATGCATTCCGCGCGATCCAGTCGTTCGCGCTCGACGACACGACGCTGTCGATCGCGCTGACGATCGAGAACGCGGGCCGCGCGCGGCTGCCGTTCGGGCTCGGGCTGCATCCGTTCCTCGTGCGCGACGACGCGACCGAGCTGGCGGCGGCGGCGGGCGGCCTGTGGCTGTCGGGCGCCGATTTCCTGCCGATGCGGCATGTGAGCGTGCCGCCGGCCTGGCAGTTCGGCGTCGCGTATCCGCTGCCGTCGACGCTCGTGAATCACGCGTTCACCGGCTGGGGCGGCCACGCGACGGTGAGCTGGCCGCGCCGCGCGCTGTCGCTGACGGTCGCGGCCGACACCGATGCGTACGTGTTGTTCACGCCGCCCGACCAGGATTTCTTCTGCTTCGAGCCGGTCGATCATCCGATCAATGCGGTGAACCTGCCGGGCGGCGCGGCCGCGCACGGGATGACGCTGCTCGCGCCGGGCGAGCGGCTCACGCGGCGGTTCGCGTTCACCGTCGAGCGGGCCGATGCGCGCGTCGATGCGGTCGCGCGCGAGGGACGCCGGCGACGCGGGTAAAATACGCGGTCTACCAACGGTTTGCCGCGAGTCTCCGCCATGTCTTCCCCGCTTACTTTCATCGAATCGCTGCGCGCCGCGTGGCAGCGCACGAATTCGCTGCTGTGCGTCGGCCTCGATCCCGAGCCGTCGCGCTTTCCCGTGCAGTTCGACGGCCAGCCCGACGCGATCTTCGAATTCTGCCGGCAGATCGTCGACGCGACCGCCGAGTATGCGAGCGCGTTCAAGCCGCAAATCGCGTACTTCGCTGCGCACCGCGCCGAAGATCAGCTCGAGCGCCTGATCGCGCACATCCACCTTCAGCATCCGGGCCTGCCCGTGATCCTCGACGCGAAGCGCGGCGACATCGGCAGCACCGCCGAGCAGTACGCGCGCGAAGCGTTCGAGCGCTATCGCGCGGACGCGGTCACCGTGAACCCGTACATGGGCTACGACTCGGTCGAGCCTTACTTCGAGCATGAAGGCAAGGGCGTGATCGTGCTGTGCCGCACGTCGAACCCGGGCGGCTCGGACCTGCAGTTCCTCGACACGAACGGCCGGCCGCTGTACCAGGTCGTTGCCGACCTCGCGGCGAACAAGTGGAACGCGAAGAGCGGCCAGCTCGGTCTCGTGGTCGGCGCGACGTTCCCGAACGAAATCGAGATTGTGCGCGGGATCGTCGGCGACATGCCGCTGTTGATCCCCGGCATCGGCGCGCAGGGCGGCGACGTGCGGGCGACCGTCAACGCGGGCCGCACCGCCGACGGCACCGGCATGATGATCAACTCGTCGCGCGCGATCCTGTACGCGAGCAAGGGCGAGGATTTCGCCGAAGCCGCGGCGCTCGCCGCGCAGAAGACGCGCGACACGATCAACGCGTATCGCTGATCGAATCGCACGACACCGTATCGCATCACGCCGCCCGGCCGCCTGGCCGGGCGGTTGGCACCGGCCCCGCGCACGCGGGCTGGCGCTGTCTCCTCCCGTTCCCTCGCTTGGCCTCCCCGCGCTGGCGCGCGCCGACAACTTCCCGTCGCTTCCGTACCGCATGTCGGCAATTTGTTCGCGCGATGCTGCCGTTTGTCATCGATCCGTAACCAAAATGTCAAGAAAGGGAGCGACGCCATGCCCAAGCTGTCCCGCCATCTCCTGAGCGCGCTTGCCGCGTCGTTGTGCATGTCGTTCGCCCACGCGGCGGACCTGTCGCACTGGCCGGCCGAGAGCGCGAAGGCGCTGAACGCGATGATTGCCGAGCATGCGCATCGCGGCGACTACGCGGTGTTCGACGCCGACAACACGACCTATCGCTACGACCTCGAGGAATCGCTGCTGCCGTATCTCGAGAACCATGGCGTGCTCACGCGCGACTCGCTCGATCCGTCGCTGAAGCTGATTCCGTTCAAGGATTCCGCTGACTACAAAGAGTCGCTGACGAGCTACTACTACCGGCTCTGCGAGATCGACGACCTGGTCTGCTACCCGTGGATCGCGCAGGCGTTCGCGGGGCTGTCGCTGGCGGACCTGAAGCGCCACGTCGACGCGATGCTCGCCGACGGCAAGCCGGTGCCGATCCGTTACTGGCAGGGCGACAAGGTCGTCGACGGTACCGCGAACCCGCCGCGCTTCTTCCGCGGGATGCAGGAGCTGTACAACGCGCTGCGCGAGAACGGGATCGAGGTCTACGTGATGACGGCCGCGCACGAGGAGCTCGCGCGGCTCGTGCTGGCCGATCCGAAGTACGGCTACAACGTGAAGCCGCAGAACGTGATCGGCGTGACGACGCTGCTGCGCAATCCGGCGACGGGCGCGCTGACCACGTCGCGGCTGCAGATCAAGGCCGGCAAGTACGACGAGGCGGCGAACCGCAACCTCGTGATCACGCCGTTCCTGATGAACCCGATGACGTGGTACGAAGGCAAGCTCGGCTCGATCGTCGGCTGGATCGACCAGTGGAAGAAGCCGGTGCTGGTCGCGGGCGACACACCGGCGTCCGACGGCTACATGCTGCTGAATGCGACCGACGTCGCGCGCGGCGGCGTGCGCGTGTGGGTGAACAAGAAGGACAAGCAGATGGCGCAGATCCGCGCGTGGTCGGACGAATCGGCCGCACGGCAGAAGGCGCTCGGCCTGCCGGTCACGGCGGACCGGAACTGGATCGTCGTGAAGCCCGACGCGATCCAGTAAGCGGGGCGGGGCGCTGGCCGCCCCGCCGGTTGCGTGGGCGGTTCAGCCTTCGCGTTCGTCGAGCAGCGTCAGCAGCCCGCGCAGCGCATGCGCGGCCGCCTGCGTGCGGATCTGCTCGCGGTCGCCCTTGAACACCCGGGTTTCGACGTCGGTATGCAGCCGGTTGCTCCACGCGAATGACACGGTGCCGACCGGCTTCTTCTCGCTGCCGCCCGCCGGGCCGGCGATGCCGGTGACGGACAGCGCGACCTGCGCGCGGCTGTTGCGCAGCGCGCCCTCGGCCATCGCGCGCGCGACCGGTTCGCTGACGGCGCCGTGCTTGTCGATCAGGTCGTGCGGCACGCCGATCATGTCGATCTTGGCCTGATTCGAGTAGGTGACGAAGCCGCGCTCGAACCACTGGCTGCTGCCGGAGATGTCGGTGATCGCGGCGGCGATCATGCCGCCCGTGCAGGATTCGGCGGTGGCGAGCGACAGGTGCTCGTCACGCAGCTTGTTGCCTGCGCGGATCGCAAGCTGATGGACGACGGAATCGGTTGGCATGCGCGTCGGGAAACGGGAGTCGGGAAATCGGTCAGCCGACGACGGAGCGCCAGAGCGCGATCACGAGCAACGTCATGAACGCGGCGATCAGGTCGTCGACCATGATGCCCAGGCCGCCTTTCACACGCCGGTCGAAATAGCGGATCGGCGGCGGCTTGAGCATGTCGAAGCAGCGGAACACGACGAACGCCCACAGCTGGCCGACGAAGGTCGCGGGCGTGACGAACAGCATCACGAGCCAGATCGCGACGATTTCGTCCCAGACGACGGGGCCCGGATCGGTCGTGCCCATCCTGCGCGCGGTGAAGCCGGTGATCCACGTGCCGGCGACGAACCCGGCCGCGATCAGCGCCCACCATTCGGGCACCGTCAGGTAGCGGTTGAGCACGACGAACGACAGCCAGCCGAACAGCGAGCCGAACGTGCCGGGCATGAACGGCGCGAGCCCGCTGCCGAAGCCGAGCGACACGATGTGCGCCGGGTGCGACAGCATGAAGCGCGCGGTGGCGCGCCGCGGCACGTTCCGTTCGGCGCCGGGCGTGGCCGCGGGGGGCGCGGTCGTCGGGTCAGTCTGCATGGAAGTGGTCGAAACCGTGCAACGTGAGAGTCAGGGGCGCGCCGACGGCGTCGCGCCACGCGATCGCGGGCTGTTCCGACGGCGAGGACAACGCATGTATTGTACCGACTCGCGTGACTCGGACGCCGGCGCTCGCGCCCGCCGCATCGACCGCCGCGCGGGCCGCGGCCGGTGCGGTGAAGCACAGTTCGTAGTCGTCGCCGCCGGCCAGCGTGCAGCGGCGCTGCACGTCGGGCGGCAGCGTCGCGAGCGCGGCCGAGCGCGGCACCGCGTCGGCATCGATGTCGGCGCGCACGTTCGAGCGGGTCAGGATGTGTTGCAGGTCGCCGGCGAGGCCGTCTGAGAGGTCGAGCGCCGCATGCGCGACGCCCGCGAGCGCGAGACCGAGCGCGATGCGCGGCTCCGGACGCTCGAGCGCCTGCTGGAACGCGGCGGCTTCGGCCGCGCCGGCGGTCCATTCGCCGCGCGCGAGCCCGAGCCCCGCGCGGGCATCGCCGAGCGTGCCGGAGATCCATACGTCGTCGCCGTCGCGCGCGGCATCGCGTCGCAGCGCCGCATCGGGCGCGACTTCGCCGAACACGGTCACGCACAGGTTCAGCGGCCCGCTCGTCGTGTCGCCGCCGATCAGCTCGCAGCCGAACCGCTCGGCGAGCGCGAACAGGCCGTTGCTGAACGCCTCGAGCCAGGCGGCGTCGGCGCGCGGCAGCGCGCACGCGAGCGTGAACGCGCGCGGCTCGGCGCCCATCGCGGCGAGATCCGACAGGTTGACCGCGAGGGTCTTGTGGCCGAGCGCGTCGGGCGCGACATCGGGGAAGAAATGGCGGCCTTCGACCAGCATGTCGGTCGAAATGGCCAGCAATTTCCCGGATCGCGGCGCGACCAGCGCGCAGTCGTCCCCGATGCCGAGCGTCGACGCACGCGCCCCCCGGGCTGCGCGGCGCGCGAAGAAGCGATCGATCAGCGAAAACTCGGACAAGGCGGCTGGCACGGCGGACGGACCCGGAAAGCGGTGGAAGGGAACGGCATTGTACGAGGCGAACGGCGCCGTTCCCGCACCGTTCGGCCCATTTTTGTCGCGGCTGTTGCACCCGAATCGCCGGTCTGGCGGCCTTCGATTGGCGCTACAATGCCGTCGAACAGTTATTCTAATCCGCCCGTCAAGAGACACATGTCGACCCAAGCCTCCTCCAAAGCCAAGCTTCGCGAAGCCGCTCTCGATTATCACGAATTCCCGACGCCCGGGAAGATCGCGATTGCTCCGACCAAGCAGATGATCAACCAGCGCGACCTCGCGCTCGCGTATTCGCCGGGTGTCGCGTATGCGTGCGAGGAGATCGTCGAGAACCCGCTGAACGCCGCGCGCTTCACCGCGCGCAGCAATCTGGTCGGCGTGGTCACGAACGGCACGGCGGTGCTCGGGCTCGGCAACATCGGCCCGCTCGCGTCGAAGCCGGTGATGGAAGGCAAGGCGGTCCTGTTCAAGAAGTTCGCCGGCATCGACGTGTTCGACATCGAGCTGAACGAGTCGGACCCGCACAAGCTGGTCGACGTGATCGCCGCGCTGGAGCCGACCTTCGGCGGGATCAACCTGGAAGACATCAAGGCGCCCGACTGCTTCATCGTCGAGCGCGAAGCGCGCAAGCGGATGAAGATCCCGGTGTTCCACGACGACCAGCACGGCACCGCGATCGTCGTGGCCGCGGCCGTCACGAACGGCCTGAAGGTCGTCAACAAGGACATCAAGAAGGTGAAGCTGGTCGCGTCGGGCGCGGGCGCGGCCGCACTCGCATGCCTGGACCTGCTGGTCGACATCGGCCTGCCGATCGAGAACATCACGGTGACCGACCTGGCCGGCGTGGTCTACAAGGGCCGTGCCGAGCTGATGGACCCGGACAAGGAGCGTTTCGCCCGCGAAACCGAAGCCCGCACGCTGGCCGAGGTGATCGACGGCGCGGACATCTTCCTCGGCCTGTCGGCCGCCGGCGTGCTGAAGCAGGAGATGGTGAAGGGCATGGCCGAGCGCCCGCTGATCCTCGCGCTCGCGAACCCGACGCCGGAAATCCTGCCGGAACTCGCACTCGAAGTGCGCCCGGACGCCGTGCTGGCCACCGGCCGCACCGACTACCCGAACCAGGTCAACAACGTCCTGTGCTTCCCGTTCATCTTCCGTGGCGCGCTCGACGTCGGCGCGACGACGATCACGCGTGAAATGGAGATCGCGGCCGTCAACGCGATCGCCGAACTCGCGCAGCACGAGCAGAGCGACATCGTCGCGACCGCGTACGGGATCCAGGATCTGTCGTTCGGGCCCGAATACCTGATTCCGAAGCCGTTCGACCCGCGCCTGATCGTCAAGATCGCGCCGGCCGTCGCGCAGGCCGCGATGGACGGCGGCGTGGCGACGCGCCCGATCGAGGACATGGAGGCGTACCGCGTTCACCTCCAGCAGTTCGTGTACCACAGCGGCACGACGATGAAGCCGATCTTCCAGATCGCGCGCGCCGCGCCGGAAGAGAAGAAGCGCGTCGTGTTCGCGGAAGGCGAGGAAGAGCGCGTGTTGCGCGCCGTTCAGATCATCGTCGACGAGAAACTCGCGAAGCCGATCCTGATCGGCCGCCCGTCGGTGATCGAGCACCGTATTCAGCGCTACGGCCTGCGCCTCACGCCGGGCACCGATTTCACGGTCGTCAACACCGAGCACGACGAGCGCTACCGCGATTTCTGGCAGACGTACTACAAGATGATGGCGCGCAAGGGCATCAGCGAGCAGCTTGCCCGCGTCGAGATGCGCCGCCGCACGACGCTGATCGGCTCGATGCTGGTGAAGAAGGGCGAAGCCGACGGGATGATCTGCGGCACGATCAGCACCACGCACCGCCACCTGCACTTCATCGACCAGGTGATCGGCAAGCGCCCGGGCTGCAGCGTGTACGCGGCGATGAACGGCCTCGTGTTGCCGGGCCGCCAGATTTTCCTCGTCGACACGCACGTGAACGTCGATCCGACCCCGGAACAGCTCGCGGAGATCACGATCATGGCCGCGGAAGAAGTGCGCCGGTTCGGCATCGAGCCAAAGGTCGCGCTGCTGTCGCACTCGAATTTCGGCACGAGCAACGCACCTTCGGCGAAGAAGATGCGCGATACGCTCGCGATCCTGCAGGAACGTGCGCCGGAGCTGAAGGTGGACGGCGAAATGCATGGCGACGTCGCGCTCGACGCGGCGCTGCGCAAGGAAATCCTGCCGGAATCGACGCTGGAAGGCGAAGCGAACCTGCTGATCCTGCCGAACATCGACGCCGCGAACATCGCGTACAACCTGCTGAAGACGGCCGCCGGCAACAACATCGCGATCGGGCCGATCCTGCTGGGCGCGGCTCAGCCGGTGCACGTGCTGACCGAATCGGCGACCGTTCGCCGCATCGTCAACATGGCGGCGCTGCTGGTTGCCGACGTGAACGCCACGCGCTGAACCCCGGGCGCAAGACGAACGCGCGGCACCGGTCGAACCGGGGCCGCGCGGCGGGCGAAATTGTAAACAAAAGCAAAAAGAGGCGTGCCCGCAATGGGCACGCCGTCGGGCAGGGCGCACACGCGCTTCCCATAAGCAACAGCAGCATCTCTCCACTCCGGGTAGTGAGCGCGGCAAGGAGGCAGGGTCTTGCCATGCGAGAGATGCCGCCCGTATTCTATCTCATGCAAGATAAATGTAGTCTTATTTCGGTAAAAAATGCGCGATTCCGTGCGGCGTCAGCCTTTCGATTCCCAAACGAACATTGATTCGCGCGGACAATAGCGCTACGCTAACGCCTTTGGATGGTCGTCAACTACTTGATTTAACAGCGGGAACCCTGGTTCATGGCACGCAAGTGGCTCCGCAACGGCGCGCTCGCGTCCGTCTTCGCGATGTTCGCGATGGGTATCGTCGGCACACCGACGGGCAGTCTGGTTTCCGCCGCTTACGCACGGCAGGCCGTTTCGGCCGACCTGGCCGTCGGCGGGGTCGATACGATCCCGACCGCCCGCCTGCCGCGCGAGGCCGTGACCACGCTCGGTCTGATCGGCGCCGGTGGCCCCTATCCGTACGAGAAAGACGGCGTCGTCTTCGGCAACCGCGAGCGGATCCTGCCGAAGGCGAAGCGCGGCTTCTACCACGAGTACACGGTGCCGACGCCACGCGCACGCAATCGCGGCGCGCGCCGGATCGTCTGTGGCGGGCCGTTGCGCCGGGTCGACAACTGTTATTACACGGACGACCACTACAACAGTTTTAAACGTATTGTTGAATGACTTCGGGACGAATGGCATGAGCGACTCCATCTACGCGCACGATACGGCGGCGGCGGAACTGTTCGCGGCCGGCGACGGCAATCTGTTTCAGCGCGTGATCGAACTGAACGCGGCGGCACAGGCCGGCGGCGCGCCGGAGCAACAGGAAGCCGAACCCGGGCTTTCATCGAACGAGGAGCCTATGAGCCTTTTCACGACCGTGCGACCCAATCTCGTGCAGTCGATCCGCGCGTTCCGCGTGCAGGATCTCGCCGACGAAGCCGGTCGGCTCGGCCAGCATTTCCTGTACGCGTATTGCGGTGCCGCGCAGTCGAAGCAGGAAGTGATGGAGACGATCGCGACGTCGTTCCTGTTTCCGAAACATTTCGGGAAGAACTACGACGCGCTGTACGACTGCCTGACCGATCTCGTCGCGAAGGCCGGTGCGCAGCCCGGTTTCGTGATCGTCCTCGAAGGGCTGCCGATCGCGCAGAAGTTCGACAAGGAAGGGCGCGAGACGCTGCTCGACGTGTTCCGCGAAGCCGCCGAGTTCTGGGGCGAGCGCAAGGTCGCGTTCCGCGTGTTCTATTCGTTCGCGTAAGCCGCGCATCCGTCGGCTACGGCCGGTTTGGCAAAAAAGCCCGCCTCGTGCGGGCTTTTTTGCGTCCGCGCGGCGCAGGCCGGCCGGCGCCAGACATCGTTTTCTGACACTCGCCTTTCATCTGGCGCCGTTTTTCGGGACAATCTCGGTCGGCCCGACGGCGGCAACCGCCGCGCCGGAGCACCAAAACAAACCATCGTGCGGCGATCCGGGCCCGCGCGTGACGTCGCGCTCCGGCAGCGGTCCGGCTCGGGCAGTGCCGGAGCCGAGCCGCTGCCCGGCATGCTCAGCGCATCACCAGCCGCCCCAGCGCGCGGCCAGCGCCGCGAGCACGGCCGCGCCAGCCGTCTCGGTGCGCAGCACGCGGGGCCCAAGCGACAGCGCGGTGAACCCGTATGCGCGGGCCGCGTTTTCCTCGTCCGGCGACAGCCCACCTTCCGGCCCGATCAGCAGCGTGACGGCCGCCGCGGGCGGCGCGTCGGGCAGCGAGGCGAACGGGATGCTCGCGCGCGGCGACAGCAGCAGCCGCAACTCGCCATCGGCCGGTGCGGCCGGCAGCGTGTCGAGCCATGCGCCGAAGCCGCGTACCGGCGCGACGTCGGGCACGCGGTTGCGGCCGCATTGTTCGCACGACGCGCGCACGACACCGCGCCAGTGCGCGACGCGTTTGTCCGCGCGCTCGCCGGACAGCTTCACGACGCCGCGTGCGGTCGACAGCGGCACGACCGCCGCGACGCCGAGCTCGACGGCTTTCTCGATCACCCAGTCCATCTTGTCGCCGCCGGCGATGCCTTGCGCAAGCGTCACGCGATAGGGCGGCTCGGCTTCCGCCGGGTCGAACGTTTCGATCTGCGCGAGTGCGCTGCGCTTGTCGATCTCGACGATGCGCGCGCGATACTGGCCGCCGCTGCCGTCGAACAGCGCGAGCGCGTCGCCGGGCTGCAGTCGCAGCACCTGCGCGTGACGCGCGACGTCGGCCGGCAACGCGAGCGTCGCATCGGCGCGCAGCGCCGCTTCGACGAAAAAGCGCGGCACGGCCGCGGTGGTGGTGGCTTCACTCATCTGTATCGCGGCTCCGTTCATGCGTCCAGGCGGCACCCGAGCGCCCAGCGGTAGCCGTCGAGATCCTCGATCTGCGCGAAGCGGTCGCCCCAGAACTGGTCCTGCGGCGCGCTCAGTGATTTCGCGCCCGCGTCGAGCGCGCGCTGCCAGGTCGCGTCGACGTCGTCGACATACAGATAGAACGACTGCGGAGCGGTTGCGTGCGCACTCTTCGGCGTGAGCGCGATCGAGCCGAACGCGCCTTCCGGCGCGAACATCACGATCAGCTGCCCGCGGTAGGTCATCTCGACGTGCATGATCGCGCCGTCCTCGTCGAGGACGTCGCGCAGCTCGAAGCCGAATGCGGCCTTGAAGAACTCGATGGCCGCGGGCGCGTTGTGCACGGCCAGATAAGGCGTCAACCAAGGCACGTTGGCCGGACGTGGATCGGTCATGAAAATCTCCTGTTGAACACGGTTGGCGCTTGAGCGGCTACTCCGGTTCCATGCATGGCGGTTCGGCGGGTATGGGCACCCCGGGCAACTCGGGCAAGCGGGTACGCCGGCGGGTGCCCCAATCGTTCCGGGCCGGTGCGTCGCGGGCCGGGCGCGCGCGACATCGCGACCGGCGTGCGGAACGATGCGTGTGCCCGGAAGCTCAGCGGCGAACGCCCAGTGTATCGCGCAGCGCGCACGGCAGGGCAAAGAGGGCCGCATGAAGCCGCGCATCGTAGTAGCGCAGGCCCTGCACCCGGCGCGCGGCGAGACGTTCGTCGACGTCATGCGCGAACAGCGCGGCCGCATCGAGCGTGTCGCTCGCGATCGCCATCAGCCATTGCGAGCCGTACAGCGGCACATGCGCGGACAGCGGATCGACGACCGCGAAGCTGGCGCGCAGGTCGGCCAGCAGCGCGGCGATGCGCGCCGCGTGGAACACCGGCGAACCGAGATGGATCGAGATCGCGCCGCACGGTGTGAGGATCCGCTTGAGCCGCGCATAGAACTCGCGCGTATAGAGGCCGGCCGCCGGCGAATCGGGCGGCGTGAGATCGAACACGACGAGATCGAAATGCTCGACGGTCGACGTGACGAAATGTGCGGCGTCGCCAATCACGACCTCGACGCGCGGGTTGTCGAGCGCGCCCTGGTGCACGTCATCGAGATAGCGACGCGCCATGCCGACCACTTCGTCGTCGAGCTCGGCGACGACGATCCGTTCGATGCACGCGTGCTTGAGCAACTGGCGCGCGGCGCCGCCGTCGCCGCCGCCGAGCACGAGCGCCTTCTTCGGACACGGATGCGCGAGCGCGGCCGGGTGCGTCATGCACTCGTGGTACACGTATTCGTCGCCGACCGACGTCATCGGCCGGCCGTCCAGCGTAAACAGACGGCCGAGCTGCGGGGTTTCCCAGACCTCGATGTGCTGGTGCGGCGACGCGACGTGCGCGAGCCGGCGAGCGTTCGGGAAGCCGTACGCGGCGTCGGGCGTGGGATGGAAAAGAAGGGTCGTGCTCAAGGGCGGGGGCCACTCGGGGCGGGCAGTTCCGACGTCTGAATTATAGGAGGCGTGCGGTTTCGCGGAAAAGGGTGCCGGAACACCACGCGCCGACAAGGGAAATGTCAGCCCATCTGTTAAAATGTCGAGCTTTGCAGCCTCGTCCGTAGGCTCCGTCCGCTTCGCGTCCGTCAGGCGCCGCACCGTGCGCCGGGAACGATTGACGCTCGAGCTTCCGGATGCCGCCGTGCCCCCGTTTCCTCGACTCGTTCTCCGGACTCGACATGACGACTTCGTCTCCCGCCTCCACCACCCTGATGGCCAACGCGATCCGTGCGCTCGCGATGGACGCCGTTCAGCAAGCGAACTCCGGCCACCCCGGCATGCCGATGGGCATGGCCGAAATCGGCGTCGCGCTCTGGTCGCGCCACCTGAAGCACAACCCGACGAACCCGCACTGGGCAGACCGCGACCGCTTCGTGCTGTCGAACGGCCATGGCTCGATGCTGCTGTACTCGCTGCTGCACCTGACCGGCTACGACCTGCCGATGGCAGAGCTGAAGAACTTCCGCCAGCTGCACTCGAAGACGCCGGGCCACCCGGAATACGGCATCACGCCGGGCGTCGAGACGACCACCGGCCCGCTCGGCCAGGGTCTCGCGAACGCGGTCGGCATGGCGCTCGGCGAAGCGCTGATGGCCGACGAGTTCAACCGTGACGGCGCGAAGATCGTCGATCACCACACGTACGTGTTCCTCGGCGACGGCTGCCTGATGGAAGGCATCTCGCACGAAGCCTGCTCGCTCGCCGGCACGCTGAAGCTGAACAAGCTGATCGCGCTGTACGACGACAACGGCATCTCGATCGACGGCGACGTCGTGAACTGGTTCCACGACGATACCCCGAAGCGCTTCGAGGCCTACGGCTGGAACGTGATCCCGAACGTGAACGGCCATGACGTCGACGCGGTCGACGCGGCGATCGCGAAGGCGAAGCTGTCGGACAAGCCGACGATGATCTGCTGCAAGACGGTGATCGGCAAGGGCGCGGCGACCAAGGCCGGCGGCCACGACGTGCACGGCGCGGCGCTCGGCGCGGAAGAAATCGCGAAGACGCGCGCGGCACTCGGCTGGACCTGGGAGCCGTTCGTGATTCCGCAGGAAGTCTATGCGGCATGGGACGCGAAGGAAGCCGGCAAGCGCGCCGAGTCCGAATGGGACGCGACGTTCGCCGCCTATCGCGCGAAATTCCCGGCAGAAGCCGCCGAATTCGAGCGCCGGATGGCCAACAAGCTGCCGGCCGACTGGACCGAGAAGGCCGCGGCGATCATCGCCGGCGCCAATGAGCGCGGCGAGACGGTGGCAACCCGCAAGGCGTCGCAGCAGGCGATCGAAGGGCTCGCCGCCGCACTGCCGGAACTGCTCGGCGGCTCGGCCGACCTGACCGGTTCGAACCTGACCAACTGGAAGGCATCGAAGGCGGTGCGCGCGAATCCGGAAGGCGCGGGCGTGCTGCTCGGCAACCACATCAACTACGGCGTGCGCGAATTCGGCATGAGCGCCGCGATCAACGGCCTCGCGCTGCACGGCGGCCACAAGCCGTTCGGCGGCACGTTCCTGACGTTCTCCGACTACAGCCGCAACGCGCTGCGCGTCGCATCGCTGATGAAGGTCCCGTCGATCTTCGTGTTCACGCACGATTCGATCGGCCTCGGCGAAGACGGCCCGACGCACCAGTCGATCGAGCACGTGTCGAGCCTGCGCCTGATCCCGAACCACGACGTGTGGCGTCCGGCCGACACGGTCGAGACGGCCGTTGCCTGGACCCACGCGATCGCCGCCGACCGTCCGTCGAGCCTGATCTTCAGCCGCCAGAACCTCGCGTTCAACCCGCGTACCGACGCGCAGATCGCGAACATCGAGAAGGGCGGCTACGTGCTGAAGGACTGGGACGAAGAGATCGTCGCGCGCAAGATCATCCTGATCGCGACGGGCTCGGAAGTCGAACTCGCGATGAAGGCGATCGAGCCGCTCGCCCAGCAAGGCATCGCGGCCCGCGTCGTGTCGATGCCGTCGACCAACGTGTTCGACCGCCAGGATGCGGAATACCGCGAACGCGTGCTGCCGCACGGCGTGCGCCGCGTCGCGATCGAAGCGGGCGTGACCGCGTTCTGGCACAAGTACGTCGGCCTCGAAGGCGGCGTCGTCGGGATCGACACGTTCGGCGAATCGGCGCCGGCCGGCGTGCTGTTCAAGTACTTCGGCTTCACCGTCGAGCACGTCGTCGAGACCGCGAAGGCCGTGCTGGCCTAACAGCATTCGCGACGCGCGCTACCCCTCGCGCGCGTCGCACCGTGAAGCTGCACGACACGAATTTTTTTCAGCCATCAGGAGATAGACCATGACGATCCGCGTCGCAATCAACGGCTACGGCCGTATCGGCCGCAACACGCTGCGCGCGTTTTATGAAAACGGCAAGAAGCACGATCTCGAGATCGTCGCGATCAACGACCTGGGCGATGCGAAGACCAACGCGCACCTGACCCAGTACGACACCGCACACGGCAAGTTCCCGGGCGAAGTGTCGGTCGACGGCGACTACCTCGTCGTGAACGGCGACAAGATCCGCGTGCTGGCGAACCGCAACCCGGCTGAACTGCCGTGGGGCGAACTCGGCGTCGACGTCGTGATGGAATGCACGGGCTTCTTCACGACGAAGGAAAAGGCGAGCGCGCACCTGAAGGGCGGCGCGAAGAAGGTGATCATCTCGGCGCCGGGCGGCAAGGACGTCGACGCAACGATCGTCTACGGCGTGAACCACAACGTGCTGAAGGCCGAGCACACCGTCATCTCGAACGCATCGTGCACGACGAACTGCCTCGCGCCGCTCGTCAAGCCGCTGAACGACAAGATCGGCCTCGAAACCGGCCTGATGACGACGATCCACGCGTACACGAACGACCAGGTGCTGACGGACGTCTACCACGAAGACCTGCGCCGCGCGCGTTCGGCTACGCATAGCCAGATCCCGACGAAGACGGGTGCTGCATCGGCCGTGGGCCTCGTGCTGCCGGAACTGAACGGCAAGCTCGACGGTTACGCGATCCGCGTGCCGACGATCAACGTGTCGGTCGTCGACCTGTCGTTCATCGCGAAGCGCGACACGACGGTCGAGGAAGTCAACGCGATCATGAAGGAAGCATCGGAAGGCGCGCTGAAGGGCATCCTCGGCTACAACGACGCACCGCTGGTGTCGATCGACTTCAACCACAACCCGGCTTCGTCGACGTTCGACGCAACGCTGACCAAGGTGTCGGGCCGCCTCGTCAAGGTGTCGAGCTGGTACGACAACGAGTGGGGTTTCTCGAACCGCATGCTGGATACGGCAGTCGCATTCGCGAACGCGAAGTAATCCCGCACGTCGCGCGGCCGCCGCAAGGCGGCCTGCACGGCGAACGAGCCCGGCCGGGTTTTTCCGGCCGGGCTTTTTCATTGGCCGGCGCGCGCAAGCCGCCTACTGCGTGACTTGCCTTGCGCCGACGCGTTGCGACGCGAGCCACAGCGCGATCAGCACGCCCGAGAGCGCCGCCCCCGCGATGCACACGCCGCGCCAGCCGGCGAGGCCATACGCAACGCTCGCCGCGAACGACCCGAAGGCGCCGCCGACGAAGTAGCTCGTCAGGTAGATCGTCGTCACGCGGCTGCGTGCGTTGCCGGCGAGTGCATAGATCACGCTCTGGTTCGAGATGTGCATGCCCTGCACGCCGACGTCGAGCAGCAGGATGCCCGCGATCAGCGCGACGAGCGAATGCGCGCCGGTCGCGATCAGCGCGAACGACGCGAGCACCGCGGCCGCGAACAGCCCGGTCGCCGCATTGCCGTGGCCGCGATCGACGAGCCTGCCGGCCGACGTGGCCGCGAGCGCGCCCACCGCGCCGACGATCCCGAACAGGCCGATCTGCCCTTCGGAGTAGCCGTACGGTGGCTGGCTCAGCAGGAACGTGAGGCCGGTCCACAGCAGGCTGAAGCACGCGAACACGAGCGCGCCGTAGGCCGAGCGCAGCGCGATCAGCGGCTGCGCACGCAGCAGCGCGACGAGCGACTTCATCAGTGCCGCGTAGTCGAGCCGCGCGTGGCGGCGATCCTTCGGCAGCTTGAGCGCGAGCACGCTGGTCAGCGCGAGGATCATCACCGCGGCGACGCCGTACACCGTGCGCCAGCCGAACCCGTCGGCGATCGCACCGGCCGCGACGCGCGCGAGCAGGATGCCGAGCAACAGCCCGCTCATCACGGTGCCGACCGCGCGGCCGCGCGTGCGCGCATCGGCGAGCGACGCGGCGAACGGCACGAGCAGCTGCGTCGAGCAGGTGACGAAGCCGAGCGCGATGTTCGCGGCGACGAACATCGTGAAGTTCGTGCTGAATGCCACCGCCACCAGCGCGACGACGTTGAGCACGAGCAGCCGCACGATCAGCGTGTGGCGGTTGACCGCGTCGCCGAGCGGCACGATCAGCAGCAGGCTCGCCGCATAGCCGAGCTGCGTCAGTGTGACGAGATAGCCGAGTTCGGCGGGCGCGCGGCCGAAGCTGTGCGCGATCGCCGCGAGCAGCGGCTGTGCGTAATAGATGTTGCCGATGACGATGCCGCACGCGCAGGCGAACAGCAGCGTCATGGCGCGGGTCAGCGGAGGATGGTTGTCTTGATGCGGTTCCATGGTCGCGAATAAGCAGCGGCGCCGGCCGGCGGCGTGAGCGCCCGGCTGCGCGGGGTGGCGGAAATCGGGGCCGGCGTCAACGAGTCGGCGATGAACCGGTGCGCGCCGGGCGGAGCGTGGCCGGCGCCTGGATGAGGCGGCGGCGGAGCGTCGTGCGGCGGGCGAGGGGAGGGCGGCCCGGGCGTGCCGCTCCGGTGCGGCGGCCAGGCGCCGTGTGTGGGAGCGGAAGTGCGTATGATGCGGGAATCGAATCATAGCGTCCAAGACTGGATCATTATGGTATCCATTGGCATCACCAATACCTGAGCCGCGATGCTTCTCCGTCATATCCGCTATTTCCTGGCTGTCGCCGAGCAGCGCAGCTTCACGCGCGCGGCCGACGCGCTGCACGTGTCGCAGCCGACGCTGTCGCAGCAGGTCCGCCAGCTGGAGGACCTGCTCGGCGTGCAGTTGTTCGACCGCTCGGGCCGCACGGTGCGGCTCACCGAATTCGGCGAGGTTTATGCGCGCCATGCGCGCGCGGCGCTGCACGAGCTCGAGACCGGGCAGCGTGCGTTGCATGACGTCGCCGATCTCGGCAGCGGTTCGCTGCGGCTCGCGATGATGCCGACCTTCGCGGCCTACCTGAGCGGCTCGCTGATCGACGCATTCCACGCGGATTTTCCGAACGTCGCGCTGACGATCGACGCGATGCCGCAGGAGCGCATCGAGGCGCTGCTCGCCGACGACCGGCTCGACGCGGGTTTCGCGTTCGTGCCGCCGCGCGCGCCGGAGATCGACGCGCTGCCGTTGTGGGAGGAACCGCTTGCGCTCGTGACGGGACGCACGCACCGGCTCGCCCGCCGCCGCCGCGCGCTGAGCGCGACCGAACTTGCCGGCGAGCCGCTGGTGCTGCTGAGCTGCGCGTTCGCGACGCGGGAAAGCATCGACCGCTATTTCATCGAACAGGGCGCGCAGCCGAAGATCGCGATCGAGACGAACACGGTCAGCGCGGTGCTGGAGCTGGTGCGCTGCGGGCGGCTCGCGACGGTGCTGCCGGACGCGGTCGCGCGCGAGAGCGGCGACCTGTGCGCGCTCGAGCTCGATCCGCCGCTGCCGACGCGCACGGCCGCGCTGCTCACGCGCAAGGGTGCGTACCGCAGCGTCGCGGCGCGCGCGTTCATCGAGCGCGCGCTCGCGTATCGCGATCCTTCAGGGGGATGACCGGTACGACCGGGGAGCGGTGGCCGCGGCGGCCGCGCGCGTTGGCGCTCAGGCGCCCGGCGTCGGAAAGAAGATGCCCGCGCGCTGCGCGGCGTTCGCGATGTGCGTTTCGATCGCGGTGCCCGCGGCGGCCGCATCGCGGGCGATCAGCGCGTCGACGATCGCACGGTGCTCGTGCCAGGTCGACAGCAGCAGCTCGCGCCGGTAGAACGGCATGCGCTGGCTTTCCTTCATGATGTCCGCGCTGCTGCGCAGCACCGACTCGATCGCCGCATTGCCCGCGAGATGGATGATCCGCATGTGGAAGTCGAAGTCGAGCCGCGACGCTTCGTCGAGCGCGCTGTCGGTCAGCGCGACGTGCAGGTCGGCGAGGTTGTCCTCGAACCACGCGATGTCGTCGTCGCTGACGACGTGCGCGGCCATCCGCGCGGCGAACCCTTCGAGCGCGTAGCGCATCTGGTACGTGTCGGGCGGCGACGACTGCTCGGCGAACTGCCACGGATGCGCGGCCGTGGCCTGCGCGCTTTCGACATAGACGCCCTTGCCGGCGCGGATGCGCAGCATCCCGAGCGCCTCGAGCGTCGACAGCGCCTCGCGCAGCGACGCGCGGCTGATCTCCAGCTCCTCGGAGAGCTGGCGCTGGGCCGGCAGCAGGCTGCCGACCGGATACACGCCTGCTTCGATCCGGTCGCGGATCGTCGCGATGGCGGCGTCGGTCACGGTATGCGGAACGTTTTTCATGATGTGAACGATGGCCGGTCTGACCAGCATTGTAATCCGCACGCGTGCGGTGCACGACCGCCCTACGGGAAAGCCACGATCCGCCCCTTTCCGGTGCGTCCGACGCGAGCGGGGAAGGGCGGGAAATCCCTATTTGATCTGTCCTTGACGCGACTATATCGGCTTCCTACTATCCACCATAACATCACTGGTCTTACCAGTATGAACAGACGAAACTGCAACCGTTGGATCGGGAGAGCGCCGTGTCGAAATTCCTCAATTCGCTGTTTGGCCGGGTAGTCGTCGCATTGATCCTGGGGGTCGCGCTCGGCGCGTTCTTCCCGCATTTTGCCGAGTCGTTGCGACCACTCGGCGACGGCTTCCTGAAACTCATCAAGATGGTCATCGGCCCGATCGTGTTCTGCGTCGTGGTCAGCGGGATGGCCAATGCGGGCGACCTGAAGAAGGTCGGCCGGGTCGGCCTGAAGGCGATCGTCTACTTCGAGGTGATGACGACGATCGCGCTTGGCATCGGGCTCGTGCTCGCGTGGCTCACACGCCCGGGCGTCGGGATGAACATCGACCTGCGCTCGCTCGACGCGGCGTCGCTCGCGTCGTACGCGAAGAACGCCGAAAGCCTGAAGGACACGGCCGGGTACCTGATGAAGATCATCCCCGAGACCGCGATCGACGCGTTCGCGAAGGGCGACATCCTGCAGATCCTCGTGTTCGCGGTGCTGTTCGGTTCCGCGCTGTCGCTGCTCGGCGACAAGGCGCAGCGCGTGAACAGCCTGATCGAGGAACTGTCGCACGTGTTCTTCCGGATCATCGGCTTCATCATCAAGCTCGCGCCGCTCGGCGTGCTCGGCGCGATCGCGTTCACGACCGGCAAGTACGGCGTCGCGTCGCTCAAGCAGCTCGGCTACCTCGTCGCGGTGTTCTACCTGAGCTGCTTCGTGTTCGTCACGGTCGTGCTCGGCGCGGTGATGCGGCTCGCGGGCTTCTCGGTGTTCAAGCTGATCCGCTACCTGCGCGAGGAGCTGTCGATCGTGCTCGGCACGGCGTCGTCGGACGCGGTGCTGCCGCAGGTGATGAGCAAGCTCGAATACATGGGCATCAAGGATTCGACGGTCGGCCTCGTGATCCCGACCGGCTATTCGTTCAACCTCGACGGCTTCTCGATCTACCTGACGCTCGCGGTGCTGTTCATCGCGCAGGCCACCAATACGCCACTGTCCACGCATGACCTGATCGTCGTGCTGCTCGTGTCGCTCGTCACGTCGAAGGGCGCGCACGGGATTCCGGGCTCGGCGATCGTGATCCTCGCGGCGACGCTGTCGGCGATTCCCGCGATTCCGGTGCTCGGCCTCGTGCTGATCCTGCCGGTCGACTGGTTCGTCGGCATCGCCCGCGCGGTGACCAACCTGATCGGCAACTGCGTTGCGACGGTGGTCGTCGCGGTGTGGGAGAACGACATCGACCGGGCTCGCGCGAAGCGCGTGCTGAACCGCGAACTGCGCTACGTGGCCGATGCGCCGGGCAGCGCCGCACCGATCGCCGGTGACCAGGCCCACGCGCTCTGAGCGCACCCCCGCGCGCAGCGGTTTCACCGACCGCTTCGCGCGAAGCGAATTTCCCGCGGCCGGCGCGACGACGCGCCGGCGCTACTCAAAATAGTGGAGACGACATGGCAGCCCCCATCCTCGATCCGAACGCGCCGGCCTTCACGCGGCGCTACATGAACCTCGCCGACCCGCGCCTGGGCGCGCAGGCGCTCTTCGCCAGCGACGAATTCTTCGCACCGAAGGAGCGCATGCTGAATCCCGAGCCGGCCGTGTTCATTCCCGGCAAATACGACGACCACGGCAAGTGGATGGACGGCTGGGAAACGCGCCGCAAGCGCACCACCGGCCACGACTTCTGCGTGGTGCGGCTCGCGCGGCCGGGCGTGATCCACGGCGTCGATCTCGATACGAGCCATTTCACCGGCAACTTCCCGCCGGCCGCGTCGATCGAGGCGTGCGCGGTGGACGGCGACTCGCCGCCGGACGACGCGGAGTGGCGCACGATCGTCCCCGCGACGACGCTGCAGGGCAATTCGCATCACTACGTGAGTGTCGACGATGGGCAGCCGGTCACGCACCTGCGCGTGAACCTGTATCCGGACGGCGGCCTCGCGCGGCTGCGCGTGTACGGCCAGCCGCAGCGCGACTGGCGCGATGTGCCGGCCGGCGAGCTCGTCGATCTCGCGGCGATCGAGAACGGCGGCCATCTCGTGGCGGCGAACAACCAGCACTTTGGTCCGGCCTCGCAGATGCTGATGCCGGGGCGCGGCGCGAACATGGGCGACGGCTGGGAAACGCGGCGCCGCCGCGAGCCTGGCAACGACTGGGCGATCGTCGCGTTGGCGCGGCCGGGCATCATCCGCCGCGTCGAGGTCGATACGGCGTTCTTCAAGGGCAACTTCCCCGACCGCTGTTCGCTGCAGGCCGCGCGGGTGGCGGGCGGCACCGACGATTCGCTCGTCACGCAGGCGATGTTCTGGGCCGAGCTGCTCGGCGAACAGAAGCTGCAGATGGACCACGTGCATACGTTCGACCAGCTCGCGGCGCTCGGCCCCGTCACGCACGTGCGCTTCAACATCTTCCCGGACGGCGGCGTGTCGCGCCTGCGTCTGTGGGGCGAGCCGGCTTGAAGGAGGCAACGGCATGAGCGGACCCCACATCCTGCGCGTCGAGCGCCTGACCCGCGACGCGTTCGCGCCGTTCGGCGACGTGATCGCGCTCGAAGGCGCGCGGCACTTCCCGATCAACGGCGGCACGACCGAGCGCTTCCATGATCTCGCGACGATCGACGTCTGCGCGGACGGCGGCCGGCCGCTCGTCAGCGTGTTCCGCGCGCAGCCGCGCGCGCTGCCGGTCGCGATCACGCTGATGGAGCGCCATCCGCACGGCAGCCAGGCGTTCATCCCGCTCGCGGCCGTGTCGCGCTACGCGATCGTCGTCGCGCCGGCCGGCGAGTTCCGCCCCGACGCGATGCGTGCGTTCCTGGCCGAGGGCTGGCAGGGCGTGAACTATGCGAAGGGCGTCTGGCACCATCCACTGCTCGCGCTCGACGCGGTCAGCGACTTCGTGATCGTCGACCGCGGCGGCTCGCAGCCGAACTGCGACGAGATCCCGCTCGACCACGCGTGGGCGCTCGAGTTCGAGCCGGCCTGCGCGAGCGCGGCCTGACGCGCGGCGAGGGCGGTATCAGGCGTCGGGTATCAGGCGGATCAAGCGGATCAGGCGGATCAGGCGGATCAGGCGGATCAGGCGTCGCGCGGCGGCAGCAACGCGCGCCGCCGCGGGGATCGATTGAAAACGTTCCTGAATCGGCCCGCACGCGATGTGCGGGCCGTTTTCATTCTGGTCCCGAAAACGACACGGCCCGGGCGGCGAGATGCCGGCCGGGCCGTCGCGCGTGCGCGCAGGGTGCGGATCAGTGCTTGCGGTGCGGGCAGTTCTCGGTCGTGCAGGAGCCGTACATCGCGAGCGAGTGTTCCTGGAGCCGGAAGCCGCGTTCCTTCGCGATCGCTTGCTGGCGGCCTTCGATCTCGGCATCGAAGAACTCCTCGACGCGGCCGCAATCGAGGCAGACGAGATGATCGTGGTGCGAGCCTTCATTCAGTTCGAACACGGCCTTGCCGGATTCGAAGTTGCTGCGCGTGAGCAGGCCGGCCTGCTCGAACTGCGTCAGCACGCGGTAAACCGTGGCGAGCCCGATGTCGAGCTGCTCGTTGAGCAGGTTGCGGTAGACATCTTCGGCCGTCAGGTGACGCACCGGGCTTTGCTGGAAGATCTCGAGAATCTTGAGGCGCGGTAGGGTGGCCTTTAGCCCGATATTCTTGAGATCCGTCGGATTGGTCATGGCTAGGCATCCCTAGAGTACAATGCAGGGCTTCAATGTTACCGGCTTTTCGCCGTTCCAGAAACACGCGCGGCTCGCGACGCGGGCCAGCACGGTGACGGAAATGTTCCCGGAATTTCTTTCGCACCTTCAGAGGAGTCGCATGCGGAGTGCCATCATCGCTGCCGCCGCCGTTGCCGCGCTGGCTGGTTGTTCGTCGTACGACAGCGTGACGCAGCGCATCGCGCAGAGCATCACGCCCTATCGGATCACTGTCGTGCAGGGCAACTTCGTGTCGCAGGAGAAGGCCGCGCAGTTGCAGGCCGGTATGACGCGCGAGCAGGTCCGCGCGCTGCTCGGCACGCCGCTGCTGTCGGACATGTTCCATGCCGACCGCTGGGATTACCTCTTCTACTTCAAGCGCGGCTCGACGTCCGTCGTCCAGCAGCGCGATCTTGTGCTGACGTTCTCGGGCGATCGCCTCGCGAGCTGGGCGGGCGCCGACAACCTGCCGTCCGAACTCGACCTGCTGGCCGACATCGACGGCGACCGCGGCGGCAAGAAGGCGAAGGCCGCCGCCGCGGCGAAGAAGGCGTCCGAAGCCGCCGCCGCGAGTGCTGCCGCGGCAACTGCTGCCGCGAGCCCGTCCGCCGAGCCGGCGTCCGCCGCGGCGGTCGACCAGGATGCGAACGCGCAGGCCGCACGCGCGGCGAACCGGGCGACCAACCAGGTGCCGGGCCAGGGTTCGGCCGCCCGCCGCTTCACGCCGTCCGCGCAGGCTTCGGGCGGCGCGCCGGTGCCGGGCGGCCAGCCGCCGGGCGCCGCGCCGGCGATCCAGCCGCAGTTCCAGTTCCATCGTCCGCCGCAGCCGAACGTGTCGAACGAGGCGCCGCCGCCCGTTGGCCCGCAAGGCTCGGACAACCTGCAGAACCAGCCGCTCACCGCGCCGGCCCAGTCGCAATAAGCGGCCGGCATGCGGAAGCAGGGCGGCATGCGCCGCCCGCCTTTAGACTTGTCGTGTAGAAAGCCATGAAGATTGCGATTGCCGGTGCATCGGGCCGTATGGGCCGGATGCTGATCGAAGCCGTTCTCAACGATGCCGACGCGCAGCTCGTCGGCGCGCTCGACCGCACCGATTCGCCGTTCCTCGGTCAGGACGCCGGTGCGTTCCTCGGCAAGGAAACCGGGATCAAGCTGACCGACGACCTCGATGCCGTGTTCGCGCAGGCCGACTACCTGATCGACTTCACGCGGCCGGAAGGCACGATCGCGCACGTCGCGGCCGCGCTGCGCCACGGCGTGAAGCTCGTGATCGGCACGACCGGTTTCACCGCCGAACAGAAGGCCGAGTTGCAGGCCGCGGCAGGCAGGATCGGCATCGTGTTCGCGGCGAACATGAGCGTCGGCGTGAACGTCACGCTGAAGCTGCTCGAATTCGCGGCGAAGCATTTCTCGCACGGCTACGACATCGAGATCATCGAGGCGCACCACCGTCACAAGGTCGATGCGCCGTCGGGCACCGCGCTGATGATGGGTGAAGCCGTGGCTGGCGCGCTCGGGCGCTCGCTCGACGAATGCGCGGTGTACGGCCGCCAGGGCGTGACGGGCGAACGCGATCCGTCGACGATCGGCTTTGCCGCCGTGCGCGGCGGCGACATCGTCGGCGATCACACCGTGCTGTTCGCCGGGATCGGCGAGCGGATCGAGATCACGCACAAGTCGTCGAGCCGCGTGTCGTACGCGCAGGGCGCGCTGCGTGCGGTCCGCTTCCTGTCGGCGCGCGACGCCGGCCTGTTCGACATGCAGGACGTGCTCGGCCTGCGCTGACCTTCACGGGGAAACTCCGATGGCCATTCCCACCGGCGTTGTCCACTACCTCGAAAGCGGCGATGCGATCACGCACGCCGTCGCCTACGTGCTGCTGGCGATGTCCGTCGCCAGCTGGTGCTTCCTCCTGATGAAGGCCTGGCTCCTGGTCCGCGCGAAGCGGCAGGGGCCGCGCGCGCTCGCCGCGTTCTGGCGTGCGGCATCGCTCGACGCGGGCATCACGGCGCTGGCCGGCGCCGATCGCGAGCGCGTGTTCGTGCCGCTCGCCGAAGCCGCGCGCGATGCGGCCGACGCACACGATCCGGCCGCGCTGGCCGCGCGTGTCGAACGCAACGAACGCGTGCTGCGCGCGCTGCGTCACGCGATGCTGCGCTCGCAGCGACGTCTCGAATTCGGCCAGGTGCTGCTCGCGTCGATCGGCAGCACCGCGCCGTTCGTCGGGCTGCTCGGCACGGTCTGGGGCATCTATCACGCGCTCGGCAGTATCGCCGCGAGCGGGCAGGCGCAGATCGAGAACGTCGCGGGGCCGGTCGGCGAGGCGCTGATCATGACCGCGTTCGGGCTCGTCGTCGCAATTCCCGCAGTGCTCGCCTACAACATCCTCGGGCGGCTCGTGCGCCAGCTCGCCGAGGAACTCGACGGCTTCGCGCGCGACCTGCACGTATTCGTGTGCGCGCAGGGCGCCTGACGCGCGGCCGGGAGGAACGATCATGGCATTTGGCGGACTGGAGCACCACAAGACGTCCGCGCCGATGGCGGAGATCAACATGACGCCGCTGATCGACGTGATGCTCGTGCTGCTCGTCATCTTCATCATCACCGCGCCGCTGATGACGCACGCGATCCGGCTCGACCTGCCGAAGGTCGCGGCCAGCGTCGCGCGCGACACGCCGCAATCGGTCACGCTGTCGATCGACGATGCCGGCAAGCTGTACTGGGACGACGCGCCGGTCGCGCTCGACGCGCTGCCCGCGCGCTTGCGGGCCGCCGCCGCGGGCGCCGCGCCGGCCGAGTTGCGGCTGCGCGCGTCGCGTGCGACCCGCTACGACGTGATCGCGCAGGTGATGGGCGCCGCGCAGGCCGCCGGGCTCACGCGGATCGGCTTCGTCACCGACGTGCCGCCGGCGGGCGTTGCCGCGGGCGCGAAACGCTGACGCGCCGGCCGCCCGCGCGCCCGGTGCGGGCAAGAATGCGCCGCGACCGGCGAGACCGGCCGTACCGCCCGCCACGGACGGTATAATCGTCGTTTCCGCCCGGTCGGCAGGGTTTCGCCGGGTAACCTGGAGACTCTCCGGGTTACCCGGCGAATATCCGGAAACCATCAGGCAGGCCCGAGAACCGTGAGCCTGCTCCCGCCGCCGGGCTGCCCGATTTTTCGTTCACTTCCGCGTGCCACGCCCCGTGGCGCGCCGCTTAAAGCCTAGTCCGAACCACACCATGCACGAGAGATACGTACCCGCCGACGTCGAAGCCGCCGCCCAGGGCGACTGGCGCGCAGCCGATGCCTACAAGACGAAGGAAGACTCGCAGAAGCCGAAGTTCTACTGCGTGTCGATGCTGCCGTACCCGTCCGGCAAGCTGCACATGGGTCACGTGCGCAACTACACGATCAACGACGTGATGTATCGCTATCTGCGGATGAACGGCTACAACACGCTGATGCCGATGGGCTGGGATGCGTTCGGGATGCCGGCCGAGAACGCCGCGATGGCGAACGGCGTGCCGCCCGCGAAGTGGACCTACGACAACATCGACTACATGAAGGGCCAGATGCAGTCGATGGGCCTCGCGATCGACTGGTCGCGCGAAATCGCGACGTGCAAGCCCGACTACTACAAGTGGAACCAGTGGCTGTTCCTGAAGATGCTCGAGAAGGGCATCGCGTACAAGAAGACGGGCACCGTGAACTGGGACCCGGTCGACCAGACCGTGCTCGCGAACGAGCAGGTGATCGACGGCCGCGGCTGGCGTTCGGGCGCGCTCGTCGAGAAGCGCGAGATCCCGATGTACTACCTGCGGATCACGCAGTACGCGGATGAGCTGCTGAACGACCTCGACGGCCTCGGCTGGCCCGAGCGCGTGAAGATCATGCAGCAGAACTGGATCGGCAAGAGCTTCGGCGTGAACTTCGGCTTCCCGTACGAGCTCGACGGCGAGAAGAAGCTGCTGCGCGTGTTCACGACCCGTGCCGACACGATCATGGGCGTCACGTTCTGCGCGATCGCGGCCGAGCATCCGCTCGCGACGCGCCTCGCGCAGGGCAAGCCGGAGCTGCAGGCGTTCATCGACGAATGCAAGCGCGGCGGCGTCGCCGAGGCCGACGTCGCGACGATGGAGAAGAAGGGCGTCGCGACGGGCTTCTCGGTCACGCACCCGCTGACCGGCGAGCCGGTCGAGGTGTGGATCGGCAACTACGTGCTGATGAGCTATGGCGAAGGCGCGGTGATGGGCGTGCCGGGCCACGACGAGCGCGATTTCGCGTTCGCGAAGAAGTACGACCTGCCGATCAAGCAGGTGATTGCGAGCGAAGGCCAGACGTACTCGCTGGACGCGTGGCAGGAGTGGTACGGCGACAAGGACACCGCGGTCTGCGTGAACAGCGGCAAGTACGACGGCCTGCACTACGCGGAAGCCGTCGACGCGGTCGCGGCCGACCTGAACGCCGGCGGCTTCGGCGACAAGCAGGTCACGTGGCGCCTGCGCGACTGGGGCGTATCGCGCCAGCGCTACTGGGGCACGCCGATCCCGATCATCCACTGCCCGTCGTGCGGCGACGTGCCGGTGCCGGAGCAGGACCTGCCGGTCGTGCTGCCGGAAGATCTCGTGCCGGACGGCTCGGGCAACCCGCTCGCGAAGTCGGAAGCGTTCCTGAACTGCGCGTGCCCGAAGTGCGGCGCGGCGGCCAAGCGCGAAACCGACACGATGGACACCTTCGTCGATTCGTCGTGGTACTTCTCGCGCTACACGGCGCCGGACGCCGACACGATGGTCGACGCGCGCACCGATTACTGGATGCCGATGGATCAGTACATCGGCGGCATCGAGCACGCGATCCTGCACCTGCTGTATTCGCGCTTCTGGACCAAGGTGATGCGTGACCTCGGCCTCGTGAAGTTCGGCGAGCCGGCGAAGAACCTGCTCACGCAGGGGATGGTGCTGAACGAGACGTACTACCGCGAGGACGCGTCGGGCAAGAAGACCTGGTACAACCCGCTCGACGTGACGGTCACGCACGACGACAAGGGCCGCCCGGTCGGCGCGACGCTGAATGCGGACGGCCAGCCGGTCGTGCTCGGCGGCATCGAGAAGATGTCGAAGTCGAAGAACAACGGTGTCGATCCGCAGTTGCTGATCGACCAGTACGGTGCCGATACCGCGCGCCTGTTCACGATGTTCGCCGCGCCGCCCGAGCAGCAGCTCGAGTGGTCGGGTGCGGGCGTCGAAGGCGCGAGCCGCTTCCTGCGCCGCGTGTGGAGCTTCGGCGCCGGCAATCGCGAAGCGCTCGCCGCACGCGCCGGTTTCGACGCCGCGTCGCTCGGCGATGCCGACAAGGCGCTGCGCCGCGAGATTTACAGCGTGCTGAAGCAGGCCGATTTCGACTACCAGCGCCTGCAGTACAACACGGTCGTGTCGGCCGCGATGAAGATGCTGAACGCGATCGACGGCGCGAAGGGCGCGACGCCCGGCGTGCTGCGCGAGACGTACGGCGTGCTGCTGCGCGTGCTGTACCCTGTCGTGCCGCACGTCACGTTCGAGCTGTGGAAGGCGCTCGGCTACGCGGACGAATTCGGTCCGCTGCTCGACGCCCCGTGGCCGAAGGTCGACGAGGCCGCGCTCGAGCAGGCCGAGATCGAACTCGTGCTGCAGGTGAACGGCAAGGTGCGCGGCGCGCTGAAGGTCGCGAAGGATGCGAGCCGCGACGCGATCGAAGCCGCGGCGGTGGCCGACGAAGCGTTCGCGAAGTTCAGCGACGGCAAGCCGGCGAAGAAGATCGTCGTCGTGCCGGGCCGCCTCGTGAACATCGTCGTCTGACGGCCGTTGGCCGTCGGGCGCACACAGAAGGAGCGAAGGTGATCCGCAGATCGTTTTTGATGCTCGCCGTCGGCAGCGCGGTTGCGCTGTCGGCATGCGGTTTCCAGCTGCGCGGCCGGCAGGACTACGCGTTCAAGCAATTGATGATCGCGGGTGCGCCGCCGGCTGTCGCGGCACGGCTGACGCGCCTCGTCGAGGCCGGCAGCGACACGAAGATCGTCAAGTTGGCGGACGACGCCGACGCCGTGCTGCGCATGTGGGAATCGCGCGGGCAGAACACGCTGACGCTCAACAAGTACGGCTCGGCGCAGGAATATGCGCTCTACTACACGTTGAACTACACGCTGACGAGCAAGGACGGCACCGTGCTGATCCCGCCGAGCGCGATCGCACTGAACCGCGCGATGACGTACAGCGACCAGTACACCAACGCGAAGGCGCAGGAAGCCGACATCCTGTACGCCGACATGCAGAACGACGCGGTCGACCAGCTGATGCGGCGTCTCGCGATCGTCCATTCGCTGACGCCGGCGCCGGAAGACGTGGTGCCGGGCGTGGCGCCGCGTGCGCCGCTGCCGCCGCCGCCGCTCTGATCGCCGGCGCACGTACCGATGCAATTGCGACTTGATGCGCTGGAGCCGCACCTCGCGAAGGGGATGGCCGGGCTCTACACCGTCTACGGCGACGAGCCGCTGCTCGCGCAGGAAGCGTGCGACCGCATTCGTGCGGCCGCACGCGCGGGCGGTTTCACCGAGCGTTCGGTGCACACGGTCGAGCGCGGCTTCGACTGGAGCGTGCTGCTTGGCGCGACCCAGGCGATGTCGCTGTTCGGCGAGCGCCAGCTGATCGAGTTGCGCATTCCGTCCGGCAAGCCCGGCAAGGAAGGCGCCGACGCGCTCAAGACCCTCGCGGCGACGCCCAATCCCGATGCGCTGATGCTCGTCACGTTGCCGCGCCTCGACGCGGCCACGCAGAAATCCGTGTGGTTTACCGCGCTGCAGAACGGCGGTGTCGCGCTGAAGATCGATCCGGTCGATCGCGCGCAACTGCCCAACTGGATCGGCCAGCGTCTTTCGATGCAGGGCCAGCGCGTCGCGTCCGGCGACGACGGCCGGCGCGCGCTGCAGTTCATCGCGGAGCGCGTCGAGGGCAACCTGCTCGCCGCGCACCAGGAAATCCAGAAGCTCGGGCTGCTCTATCCGCAGGGCGTGCTGACGTTCGAGCAGGTGCACGACGCGGTGCTGAACGTCGCGCGCTACGACGTGTTCAAGCTGAACGAGGCGATGCTCGCGGGCGACGCCGCCCGGCTCGCACGGATGATCGACGGGCTGAAGGGCGAGGGCGAGGCGATCGTGCTCGTGATGTGGGCCGTCGTCGAGGAATTGCGCACGCTGCTGCGGATCAAGCGCGGCGCGACGGCCGGCAAGCCGCTGGCCACGCTGCTGCGCGAGAACCGCGTGTGGGGCCCGCGCGAACGGCTGATCGGCCCCGCGCTGAGCCGCGTGTCGGAACCCATGCTCGAGAAGGCGCTCGCGTTTGCCGCGAAGCTCGACCGGCAGGTGAAAGGGCTGTCGGCCGTCACGCCGGGCCGCCGCGCGCACGACGATCCGCCGCCCGATCCGTGGGACGGCCTGTTCCAGCTCGCGATGACGGTCGCCGGCGCCCGCGGCGAGCGACCGCCGACCGCGGGTCGCGTGCGGCGTTAAGCCCCGTCCGGGCCTTCAGCGCACGCATCGCAACCCGCTTACAATAATCGGATAACCGGCGCGGCCTTCCTGCTGCCGCGCCGTACGCCTCCCCACGAATTCACGCCGCGCCAAGCGGCTCGCTTCTCGAGTCACACGATGGATATCGACCAGTACATGACGGACCTGGGCCGCCGTGCCCGGCACGCTTCCCGCGCGATGGCGCGCGCCAGCACGGCCGCGAAGAATGCGGCGCTCGACGCGGTGGCCCGCGCGATCGAGCGCGACGCGCAGGCGCTGAAGGATGCCAACGCGCGCGACGTCGCCCGTGCCCGCGAAAAGGGGCTCGATGCGGCGTTCATCGACCGCCTGACGCTGTCGGACACGGCGCTGAAGACGATGGTCGAAGGCCTGCGCCAGGTCGCGTCGCTGGCCGATCCGATCGGCGAGATCGGCAATCTCAAGTACCGTCCGAGCGGGATTCAGGTCGGCCAGATGCGCGTGCCGCTCGGCGTGATCGGCATCATCTACGAGTCGCGCCCGAACGTGACGATCGACGCGGCCGCGCTGTGCCTGAAGTCGGGCAACGCGACGATCCTGCGCGGCGGTTCCGAGGCGCTCGAATCGAACGCGGCGCTCGCGAAGCTGATCGGCGAGGGGCTCGAGGCGGCCGGCCTGCCGCAGGACGCGGTGCAGGTCGTCGCGACCGCCGATCGCGCGGCGGTCGGCAAGCTGATCACGATGACCGAATTCGTCGACGTGATCGTGCCGCGCGGCGGCAAGAGCCTGATCGAGCGCCTGATCAACGAGGCGCGTGTGCCGATGATCAAGCACCTCGACGGCATCTGCCACGTGTACGTCGACGATCGCGCCGATGTCGCGAAGGCGCTGACCGTGTGTGACAACGCGAAGACGCACCGCTACGGCACCTGCAACACGATGGAGACGCTGCTCGTGTCGAGCGGCATCGCGGCGGCGCTGCTGCCGCCGCTCGGCAAGCTGTATCGCGACAAGCAGGTCGAACTGCGCGTCGATGCGGCCGCGCGCGCGGTGCTCGCCAGCGCGGGTGTCGGTCCGCTGGTCGACGCAACCGAGGAAGACTGGCACACCGAGTATCTCGCGCCGGTGCTCGCGATCAAGGTCGTCGACGGCCTCGACGCGGCAATCGAGCACATCAATCACTACGGCTCGCATCACACCGATGCGATCGTCACCGAAGATCACGACCGCGCGATGCGCTTTCTGCGCGAAGTCGATTCGGCGAGCGTGATGGTCAATGCGTCGACCCGCTTCGCGGACGGCTTCGAATTCGGCCTCGGCGCGGAAATCGGCATCTCGAACGACAAGCTGCACGCGCGCGGCCCCGTCGGCCTGGAAGGGCTGACGTCGCTGAAGTACGTCGTGCTCGGACACGGCGAAGGCCGTCAGTAAAGCGAGGCGCACAACCGATGGCAATGCTCTGGGTCAAGACGTTCCATATCGTGCTGATCGCCGCGTGGTTCGCCGGGTTGTTCTACCTGCCGCGCATCTACGTGAACCTGGCCATGGAGACCGATCCGGCCGCGGTGCGCCGTCTGCTGCTGATGGCGCGCAAGCTGTTCCGCTTCATGACGATGATCGCGGTGCCTGCGCTCGCATGCGGGCTGTGGCTGTGGCTCGTGATCGGCATCGGTCAGGGGCAGGGGTGGATCCACGCGAAGGTGACGGTGGTGCTGCTGCTGATCATCTACCACGCGTATTGCGGGCACCTGCTGCGGGTGTTCGAGCGCGGCGAGAACCGTCGTACCGACAAGTGGTATCGCGTGTTCAACGAGCTGCCGGTGCTCGGCATGCTCGCGGCGGTCGCGCTGGTCGTGATCAAGCCGTTCTGAACCTTCCGGTGGCGCCGTCGGCGAGCATGCCGGCGATCGATCGATGCGCAACGGCGCCCCTCGGGGCGCCGTTTTCATGTGCGCGTCGTACGCGTCATTCCTTCGCCGGATCGTCGAGCCGGCGGCGCGTGATCGCTTCCTTCGCGCGGCCGACGCGCTCCATCAGCGCCGGCCCACGCGACAGCGCGACGCCGACCGCGAGGATGTCGCCGATCGCGAGATGCGACATCCGCGACGTCATCGGCGAGAACACGTCGGTTTCCTCGGCCACGTTCGACGCGAGGCTCACCGTCGCGAGCTTCGCGAGCGGCGAATGGCTCTGCGTGATCGCGACGACTTTCGCGCCGCATGCGAGCGCGGAGCGCGCGGCATCGACGATGTCGCGCGTGCGGCCGGTGTTCGAGATCGCGACGACGACATCGTGCGGCCCGAGCAGCGCGGACGACATCGAGAACGTGTGCGGGTCCGAGTACGCGACGCTCGGCACGCCGAGCCGGAAGAACTTGTGCTGGATGTCCTGCGCGGCGATGCCCGAGCCGCCGGCGCCGTAGAACTCGATGCGCGACGCGTTCGACAGCAGCGCGATCGCGTCGGCGACGCTGCCGGCCGACAGGCTGTTGCGCACCTCGATCAGCGCGCCGATCGTGCGGTCGAACACCTTGCCGATGATGCCGGGCGCGGGCTCGTCGGGCTCGACGTCGCGATACACCGACGACACGCCCGGCGCGACGCTCTGCGCGAGCCGGATCTTGAATTCGCGAAAGCCGCTGCAGCCGAGCGCCTGGCAGAAGCGCGCAATGGTCGGCTGGCTGACGCCCGCGCGGGTCGACAGTTCAGTCATCGCGAGGTCAAGCACCTCGCGCGGCGCGGCGAGGATGTAGTCGGCGAGCTTGCGCTCGGACGGGCGCAACTCGGCGCGGATCGCTTCAATGCGGGGCAGCATGGGACGGCCAATGGAAATCGGGTTCGGATGAGCGAGTGTATCGCAATCGAATTGTAGAAAATCTACATAAAAATGCTAGCTCAATTGTCGATAATTCATAGGGCAGATAAGGGCGATGACTAGGGTTTTCACTAGGTAATTCCTTGCTGGTGGCGGGAATAAGGGTTGCGGGCACGTTGATCTGCATTGCATGCGTGTAGTTTTTCTACTAGACTGCTTTCGTTCGTTCGACGAAGCTCGACCGTCCCCACGATTCCAACCGCCGGTGTCGTCCGGCATACAGGAGCGCCCAGCATGACGTCGCTGCACCCCACTCTGGCGAAAGTCACCGAACGCGTGATCGCCCGCAGCCAATCGACCCGTTCCGCCTATCTGCAGCGCATCGACGGCGCGCAAGGCAAGTTCCCGGCGCGCGGCGCGCTGTCGTGCGCGAACCTCGCGCACGGCTTTGCGGGTCTCGAAGGCAACGACAAGTTCCAGATCAAGGCGATCCGCGAGCCGAACATCGGCATCGTGTCCTCGTACAACGAGATGCTGTCCGCGCACGCGCCGTACAAGGATTTCCCCGACATCATCAAGGCCGCCGCGCGCGAGAACGGCGGCGTCGCGCAGTTCGCGGGCGGCGTGCCGGCGATGTGCGACGGCGTCACGCAGGGCAACCCGGGGATGGAGCTGTCGCTGTTCTCGCGCGAGGCGATCGCGATGGGCACGGCGATCGCGCTCACCCACAACATGTTCGACGCGGCGCTCTGCCTCGGCATCTGCGACAAGATCGTGCCGGGCCTTCTGATCGGCGCGCTGCAGTTCGGCCACCTGCCGACCATCTTCGTGCCGGCCGGCCCGATGACGAGCGGCCTGTCGAACGACGACAAGGCGAAGATCCGCCAGCAGTTCGCGACCGGCCAGGTCGGCCGCGACGCGCTGCTCGAAGCCGAATCGGCCGCGTATCACGGCCACGGCACCTGCACGTTCTACGGCACCGCGAACAGCAACCAGATGCTGATGGAACTGATGGGCCTGCACCTGCCGGGCTCGGCGTTCGTCCATCCGCACACGCCGCTGCGGACCGCGCTGACGGCCGAGGCCGCGCGCCGCGTGCTCGACCTGACGGTGGAGCGCGGTCACTACACGCCGATCGGCCATGTGGTCGACGAGAAGGCGATCGTCAACGGGATCGTCGCGCTGCTCGCGACGGGCGGCTCGACCAACCACACGCTGCACCTCGTCGCGATCGCGCGCGCGGCCGGCGTGCTGATCGACTGGAACGACTTCGACGAACTGTCGGCGGTCGTCCCGCTGCTCGCGAAGATCTACCCGAACGGCAAGGCCGACGTGAACCACTTCCACGCGGCGGGCGGCGTCGCGTTCCTGGTGCGCAACCTGCTCGAGGGCGGGCTGCTGCACGAAGACGTGACGACGGTCGCGGGCCGCGGCCTGTCGCACTACACGCAGGAGCCGAAGCTGATCGACGGCAAGCTGACGTGGGTCGACGGTACGGCCGAGAGCCACGACACGAAGGTGCTGCGCGGCATTCGCGACCCGTTCCAGCCGGACGGCGGCCTGCGCCTGATGCAGGGCCGGCTCGGCCGCGGCGTGATCAAGATTTCGGCGGTCGCGCCCGAGCACCGCAAGGTGACGGCGCCCGCGATCGTGTTCGATTCGCAGGAAGCCGTGCAGGAGGCCTTCGATCGCGGCGAGCTGAAGCGCGATTTCGTCGCGGTCGTGCGCTTCCAGGGCGCGCGCGCGAACGGGATGCCCGAGCTGCACCGTTTGACGCCGCTGCTCGGCGTGCTGCAGGATCAGGGCTTCCACGTCGCGCTGGTGACCGACGGCCGCATGTCGGGTGCGTCGGGCAAGGTGCCGGCGGTGATCCACGTGTCGCCGGAAGCGCTGCTGGCCGGCCCCCTCGGCAAGGTGAAGACGGGCGACACGCTCGTGATCGACGCGGAGGCCGGCATCCTCGACATCGAGGTCGACGACGCCGAATGGCAAGCGCGTCCGGTCGCGCAGCCGCTGCACCAGGCCGACA
This sequence comes from Burkholderia sp. 22313, assembly GCF_052045245.1. NCBI lineage: Bacteria > Pseudomonadati > Pseudomonadota > Betaproteobacteria > Burkholderiales > Burkholderiaceae > Burkholderia > Burkholderia sp. 22313. The sequence goes on along the minus strand of NZ_JBQEON010000009.1, from coordinate 121,028 downwards.
ACGAAACGGGTTTCGGGCGCGAACTGTTCGGCGTGTTCCGCGCGGCGGCCGCACCGGCCGAGCAGGGCGCATCGGTTTTCGGGACGCTGGTCGGCGAAGCGGCCGTCCGCGTCGCCGCATGAATTTCAAGGAGCCAAATCAATGAAGACGATTGCTGAAATCGTGAAGCTGGGCCCGGTGATTCCGGTGCTCGCATTCGACTCGGTCGAGCAGGGCGAACACGTGTCGCACGCGTTGCACGCGGGCGGCGTCAAGGTGCTCGAGATCACGCTGCGCACGCCGGCGGGCCTGGAGGCGATCCAGCGCGCGAGCCAGCTCGCGGACGACATCGTCGTCGGCGTCGGTACGATCACGAAGCCCGAGCACTGCGCGCAGGCGAAGCGCGCAGGCGCGAAGTTCGGCGTGTCGCCGGGCCTGACAAAGGACCTGCACCTCGCGTCGCTCGACGCGGGCCTGCCGCTGCTGCCGGGCGTGATGACGCCGAGCGACATCATCCAGGCCCTCGAATTCGGCTACGAGATCGTCAAGTTCTTCCCCGCGCAGCAGGCCGGCGGCGTGCCGATGCTGCAGGCGTTCCACGGCCCGTTCCCGGCGCTGAAGTTCTGCCCGACGGGCGGCATCACGGTCGACACCGCGCCGAATTTCCTCAAGCTGCCGAACGTCGTGTGCGTCGGCGGCTCGTGGCTCACGCCGAAGGCCGCGCTCGCCGCGCAGGACTGGGCCGAAGTCACGCGCCTCGCGCAAGCCGCGAGCCAGCTTCCCCGTTAAGACTTGTACGAAATGACAGGCCGACCCTCGGGAGACAAGTGCTTAGATGCTTGTTTTACCGAGGGTTTTTGCTGATGGAACCGGTTCTATCCGTCGGCCGCAAAGATAAGTAAAATTCAGCGTCCTGACGGGGTGGGTCCCCCCGTGTTTCGGAGACCTGCATAGCCGGGCATACTCGCTACCACTCGCCCGGTTTCGAACAATCCAAGGAGGAGTGCCACATGGGGGCTGTCCAAGGCAGCATGCTGCTCGTATTCACGCTGATCGCGATTGCCGCGCTGATCCTGATGATTGCGCGCTTCAAGATCTACCCGTTCCTGGTGCTGATCATCGTTTCGCTCGGCCTCGGTCTCGTCGTCGGCATGCCGATGGACAAGATCGTCAAGTCGTTCGAAGCGGGCACTGGCGGCACGCTCGGCCACATCGCGATCGTCGTCGGTCTCGGCACGATGCTCGGCAAGATGATGGCCGAATCGGGCGGCGCCGAACGGATCGCGACCACGCTGATCGATTGGTTCGGTGAAAAGAACATCCACTGGGCGATGATGTTCGTCGCGATCATCGTCGGCCTGCCGGTGTTCTTCGAAGTCGGCTTCGTGCTGCTGATCCCGATCGCGTTCAACGTCGCGAAGCGCACCGGCAAGTCGTTGCTCGTCGTCGGCCTGCCGATGGTGGCCGGCCTGTCCGTGGTGCACGGGCTGATCCCGCCGCACCCGGCCGCGCTGCTGGCCGTCCAGCAATACGGCGCCGATATCGGCAAGACGATCGCGTTCGGCCTGATCGTCGGCGTGCCGACCGCGATCATCGCCGGTCCGCTGTTCGCGCTGACGATCTCGAAGTACGTGAAGCTGCCGAACAACAACCCGCTCGCCGCGCAGTTCGTCGAGTCGCACGTTGAAGGCGGCAAGCGCGAACTGCCGAGCTTCGGCATCACGCTGTTCACGATCCTGCTGCCCGTCGTGCTGATGCTCATCGGCAGCTGGGCCGACCTGGTGTTCGCGCCGAAGTCGCTGCCGAACAACCTGCTGCGCTTCGCCGGCAACTCCGACGTCGCGCTGCTGATCGCCGTGCTGGTGAGTTTCTTCACGTTCGGCAAGCTGCAGGGCTTCAACCGCGACCAGATCCAGAAGTTCTGCGGCGAGTGTCTGGCGCCGATCGCCGGCATCACGCTGATCGTCGGTGCGGGCGGCGGCTTCGGCGGCGTCCTGCGCGACAGCGGGATCTCGCAGCAGATCGTCGAGACCGCGAAGCACGCGCACCTGTCGCCGCTGCTGCTCGGCTGGTTCGTCGCGGCGCTGATGCGTCTCGCGACGGGGTCGGCGACGGTCGCGATGACGACGGCCTGCGGCATCGTGGCACCGATCGCGGCGGCCGCCGGCACGACGGTCAGCCCGGAGCTGCTGGTGCTCGCGACCGGCTCGGGTTCGCTGATCTTCTCGCACGTGAACGACGGCGGTTTCTGGCTGATCAAGGAATACTTCGGGATGACGGTCGGTCAGACGTTCAAGACCTGGTCGCTGCTTGAAACCATCATCTCGGTGCTCGGTCTCAGTTTCACGTTGCTGCTGAGCATGGTTTTGTAACAAGGGGTAGTCAATGATTCTGATCGCAATGGGCGTGTCGGGCGCGGGCAAGTCGCGAATCGGCGAAATGCTGGCGGAACGCCTGTCGTGCACCTATACCGATGGCGACGCGTTTCACAGCGCGGCGAACAAGGAAAAGATGCACCGCGGCATTCCGCTGAACGACGATGACCGCTGGCCCTGGCTGCGCACGATTCGCGAGGCCATCGAGGAAAAGCAGCGTGCGGGCCAGACGGCCGTGTTCACGTGCTCGTCGCTGAAGCGCTCGTACCGCGACGTGCTGCGCGGCACCGATACCGACGTGCGGTTCGTGTATCTGAAGGGTTCGTTCGAGGTGTTGCACGAGCGCCTGAAGAGCCGCACCGGCCACTTCTTCGATCCGTCGCTGCTGAAGAGCCAGCTCGACACGCTCGAGGAGCCGGGCCCGGACGAAGCGATCGAGGTCAGCATCGAGCTGACGCCCGAACAGATCGTCGATCAGGTCATGCTGAAGATCGGCATCGCGCAGCAGCACTGAGCGCGGTTCGCGGCAATCGTCATGCCACAGTGAAAGGGCGCTCTTCGGGGCGCCTTTTTTCATGGGCGGCGGTGAGCGAGCTGCTCAGGCCGCGCGCGCATGTTGCGTGATGCCGTCGAGCAGCACGTCGAGCATCGTGTCGTGTACGGCGGCCGGATCGAGTTGCGCATGGAGCGGGGCGGCCGATTTGACGAGCGGGTGCGCGGTGTCGGACAGCGCGTTCATTTCCGCGAGCCCGACGTCGTTCGCGGGCCGCGTGAGGCCGCCGGCCTCGGCGGCGGCCAGCCCGATCACGCTCGCATGCCAGCCGACGCACACGGACGGCAGCGCCAGGCGCGGGACGCCGGCATCGACCATCGCGAGATTCCGCTCGGCCGGCAGCTGTCGCCGATCGCGATTCCCGCGGCGAAGGCGGCGCTGAGCGTGATGAGTGCGCTGAATCCGGGGCGGATGATCTCGTTCCGACCGGACTGCGGCAGGCAACAAAAAGCCCGATGCGAATGGCTTCGCATCGGGCTTTTTTCCGTCAGGCGAAGGCGGCGCTTACGCGATCCGCTTCGCGAGTTCGACGGCCTTGCCGATGTACGACGCAGGCGTCATCGCGAGCAGGCGGTCCTTCGCGTCCTGCGGGATCGCCAGCGTGCCGACGAATTCCTGCAGCGCTTCGCGCGTGATGCCCTTGCCGCGCGTCAGTTCCTTCAGCTGCTCGTACGGGTTCTCGATGCCGTAGCGGCGCATCACCGTCTGCACCGGCTCCGCGAGCACTTCCCAGCAGTTGTCGAGATCGTCGTTCAGGCGCTGCGGGTTCACTTCGAGCTTGTCGAGGCCGCGGATCAGCGAGTCGTACGCGAGCAGCGAGTAGCCGAGCGCGACGCCCATGTTGCGCAGTACCGTCGAGTCGGTCAGGTCACGCTGCCAGCGCGACACCGGCAGCTTGTCGGCCAGGTGGCGCAGCGTCGCGTTCGCGAGGCCGAGGTTGCCTTCCGAGTTCTCGAAGTCGATCGGGTTGACCTTGTGCGGCATCGTCGACGAGCCGATCTCGCCGGCCTTCGTCTTCTGCTTGAAGTAGCCGACCGAGATGTAGCCCCACACGTCGCGGTCGAGATCGAGCAGGATCGTGTTCGCGCGTGCGACCGCGTCGAACAGTTCGGCCATGTAGTCGTGCGGTTCGATCTGGATCGTGTACGGGTTGAACGTCAGCTTCAGGCGGTTTTCGATCACGTCGCGCGAGAACGCTTCCCAGTCGAATTCCGGATACGCGGACAGATGCGCATTGAAGTTGCCGACCGCGCCGTTCATCTTGCCGAGGATCTCGACCTTCTCGATGCGCGCGATTGCGCGGGCGAGACGCGCGGCGACGTTCGCGAGTTCCTTGCCGAGCGTCGTCGGGCTGGCCGGCTGGCCGTGCGTGCGCGACAGCATCGGCTGCTCGGCGAGCGCGTGCGACAGCGCGACGAGGCGCTGGTGGACGGTGCGCAGCGCCGGCACGATCACGTGTTCGCGCGCGCCGGCGAGCATCATCCCGTGCGACGTGTTGTTGATGTCCTCGGACGTGCACGCGAAGTGGATGAATTCGCTGGCCTTCTCGAGTTCGGCCTGACCCTTCACCGATTCCTTCAGCCAGTATTCGACGGCCTTCACGTCGTGGTTCGTCACGCGCTCGATTTCCTTGATGCGCGCGGCGTCGTGCGCGGTGAAGCGCTCGGCGAGCTGCAGCAGGAATTGTTCGGACGCATCGGAGAAGCGCGGGACTTCCGCGAAGCCGGCGCGCGACAGCGCGATCAGCCAGTGCACCTCGACGGTGACGCGGTGGCGCATGAAGGCGGCTTCGGAGAGCCAGTCGCGCAGCGCTTCGGTCTTGCTGGCGTAGCGGCCGTCGATGGGCGAGAGCGCGGTGAGGGCGAAAAGCGTATCGGGACGAGTGTCGGACATGATCGGGCGGGGCCTTGGGGCCGGACGAACGAGGGGGGAGGAGAATCCGGCATTTTACCATTGGCGCGGGCCGATCCCGGCCGAACCGGTCCGGCCGGCGCCGGCGCGGACAAACCGCGCACAAACCGCGCGCGCGGCGCGTCGAAATCGTCCCGTCCGCGCGCCCGCGCGGCCCGCCGACGGTCGGCCGGGCTGCCTGCCGACGTGGGCGCCGGCGCGCCGGGCTGCCCGCCACGCCGCCGGCGGGGCCCGCCCGCCGGTAGAATGCAGGCTTCTACCCGATCGCCGCCTGCCGCGCCCGCCCGCATGGAACTGAAATGGCTCGAAGACTTCGTCTCGCTGGCGGAAACGCGCAGCTTTAGCCGGTCCGCCGAACTGCGGCACGTGTCGCAGCCGGCGTTCTCGCGGCGCATCCAGGCACTCGAGGCGTGGCTCGCGACCGAACTGATCGATCGGTCGGTCTATCCGACGCGGCTCACGCAGGCCGGCCAGATCTTCTACGAGCAGGCCCTGACGATGCTGTCGCAGGCGCACGAGGCGCGCACGCTGTTGCGCGGCCACGTGGGCGCGCCGGTGCCCACGATCGAGTTCGCGGTCCCGCACACGCTGTCGCTCACGTATTTCCCGCGCTGGCTGCAGCGGATCGAGGCGAAGATGGGGCAGGTCCACACGCGGCTGCGCGCGCTGAACGTGCACGACGCCGTGCTGTCGCTCGTCGAGGGCGGCTGCGATCTCGTGATGGGCTATCACCATCCGAGCCATCCGGTCGCGCTCGATCCGGCCCGCTACGACATGCTGGTGCTCGGCAGCGAGCCGATCAGCGCGTTTTCGGCGCCGGGCCGTGCGGGGCGGCCGCGCTACACGCTGCCGGGCACGGCCGATGCGCGCGTGCCGTATCTGTCGTATACGCCGAACGCGTATCTCGGCCGGATGACCGAAGTCATCGTTGCGAACGCACCGACCTCGCTGTTCCTCGATCGCGTGTATGAAACCGACATGGCCGAGGGGCTGAAGGCGATGGCGCTGGCGGGCCACGGCGTCGCGTTCCTGCCGCACAGCGCGGTCGAGGATGCGGTGGCCAGCGGCCGCCTGATCCGGCTCGATCGCTCCGCGCGCGGCGGCACGCATCCGTTCACGCTGACGATGGAAATCCGCCTGTACTGCGACAAGCTCGCGCTGCAGGGCGAGGATCCGCGCCAGAAGCTCGTGCGCGCGCTGTGGGACGTCGTGCGCGACGAATTGCGCGAAACCACCGGTTAACCGTGGCCGGTTAACCGCGCCGTCACGCGCGAACCGCTGACGGCCAGCTTGCGACGCCTGTCGGATGCCTGTCTGGCGGCCGGCCCATGTCCTTCTCCGACGATTTTTCCCGCACGCGATGCACGATCGATCGCGGGCGTTCTTGCGTAAATCGACCGCAGATTTGCGAAAAATCCCGATCATGCAAGAAACGCATAATCGAATAAGCAAACGGCATTGGATAAAAAAAACGGGTTTTTCGACAATGTGCGCAATCCGTTGAACGTTGGAGCATCCATGTCTTCGCAACTGCAGTCCATCCCGTCCTACCTTCACGCCGACGATCTCGGCCCGTGGGGCAACTACCTTCAGCAGGTCGATCGCGTCGCACCGTACCTCGGTTCGCTGTCGCGCTGGCTGGAAACGCTGAAGCGTCCGAAGCGCATCCTGATCGTCGACTGCCCCATCGAACTCGACAACGGCACCGTCGCGCACTTCGAAGGCTATCGCGTGCAGCACAACGTGTCGCGGGGTCCGGGCAAGGGCGGCGTGCGCTACCACCAGGACGTGACGCTGTCGGAAGTGATGGCACTGTCCGCATGGATGTCGGTGAAGAACGCGGCCGTGAACGTGCCGTACGGCGGTGCGAAGGGCGGCATCCGCGTCGACCCGCGCAAGCTGTCGCGTGGTGAGCTCGAGCGCGTGACGCGCCGCTACACCAGCGAAATCGGCATCATCATCGGGCCGAACACCGACATTCCGGCACCGGACGTCAACACCAACGAACAGGTGATGGCGTGGATGATGGACACGTACTCGATGAACCAGGGCCAGACGTCGACCGGCGTCGTGACCGGCAAGCCGATCGCGCTCGGCGGTTCGCTCGGCCGCAAGGAAGCAACGGGCCGCGGCGTGTTCGTCGTCGGCTCCGAAGCGGCGAAGAAGAAGGGCCTGGAAATCGAAGGCGCGCGCATCGCGGTGCAGGGCTTCGGCAACGTCGGCGGCATCGCGGCGAAGCTGTTCCAGGAAGCGGGTTCGAAGGTGATCGCGGTGCAGGATCACACGGGCACGATCTACCAGCCGGCCGGCCTCGATTCGAGCAAGCTGCTCGACCACGTGGCACGCACCGGCGGCGTCGCGGGCTTCGAAGGCGCTGAACCGATGCCGAACGACGAGTTCTGGACGGTCGAGACCGACATCCTGATCCCGGCGGCACTGGAAAACCAGATCACCGAGAAGAACGCGGCGAAGATCCGCACGAAGATCATTGTCGAAGGCGCGAACGGCCCGACGACGACGGCGGCCGACGACATCCTGAGCGCGAACGGCGTGCTGGTGATCCCCGACGTGATCGCGAACGCGGGTGGCGTGACCGTGTCGTACTTCGAGTGGGTGCAGGACTTCTCGAGCTTCTTCTGGACGGAAGACGAGATCAACCACCGTCTCGAGCGCGTGATGCGCGAAGCGTTCGCCGGCGTGTGGGCGGTCGCGGAAGAGCACAAGGTATCGGTGCGTACGGCGGCGTTCATCGTCGCGTGCAAGCGCATCCTGATGGCGCGCGAAATGCGCGGCCTGTACCCCTGATCGGGCGTCCCTGATCCGTCATTGCCGATCCACGTTCGGTTGACTACGATCAAAGCATGACGCAATCCACCCGATTGCGTGCATGAACCCTCGCGGGCGGTGCCGAATCCGGCACCGCCCGCGTGCGCATTCATATGCGGCAACGGGTGCCCGAAGCCGGGAGGACGGCTTCGCACAGGGCAATTCGTAGTGCGGTAAACAACCAGTTCTTTCAAAAATATTACTTTGATACACTGGCGCGGGTTCAAGCCAAGGAGATGACCAAAATGAAATACCACAAGGCAGTCCTGATGGTCGCGGCGCTGTGCGCGTTCGCAAGCGGCGCGCATGCCCAGGAGACCGGCACGCTGAAGAAGATCAAGGACACGGGCGTGATCGCGCTGGGCCACCGCGAATCGTCGATCCCGTTCTCCTACTATGACCAGAACCAGCAGGTGGTCGGCTACTCGCGCGAATTCCAGATGAAGGTCGTGGACGCGGTGAAGAAGAAGCTGAACCTGCCGAACCTGCAGGTCAAGAACATCCCGGTCACGTCGCAGAACCGCATCCCGCTCGTGCAGAACGGCACGGTCGACATCGAGTGCGGCTCGACCACCAACAACGCCGAGCGTCAGCAGCAAGCCGCGTTCTCCGACACGATCTTCGTGATCGGCACGCGCCTGATGACGAAGAAGGATTCCGGCGTGAAGGACTTCGGCGACCTGAAGGGCAAGACGGTCGTGACCACCGCCGGCACGACGTCCGAGCGCCTGCTGCGCAAGATGAACAACGAGAAGCAGATGGGCATGAACATCATCAGCGCGAAGGACCACGGCGACTCGTTCAACACGCTCGAGTCGGGCCGCGCGGTCGCGTTCATGATGGACGACGCGCTGCTCGCGGGCGAGCGCGCGAAGGCGAAGCAGCCGGGCGAGTGGGTGATCGTCGGCACGCCGCAATCGGAAGAGGCGTACGGCTGCATGATGCGCAAGGGTGATGCGGACTTCAAGAAGGTCGTCGACGACGCGATCTCGCAAGTCGAGAAGTCGGGCGAAGCCGCGAAGATCTACGCGAAGTGGTTCGAGAGCCCGATCCCGCCGAAGGGGCTGAACCTGAACTTCCCGCTGTCCGAGTCGATGAAGAAGCTGTACGCGAACCCGAACGACAAGGCGCTCGACTGACCAAGCGGTCGTTGATGCAGAAATGACGCTATTGAAACGGAAGAGGCCACGCTTCTTCCGTTTCTTTTTGCTGGAGTCTTGCCCATGTCTTACCACTGGAACTGGGGCGTCTTTTTCAGCCCCGTCTCGACCGGCGAGCCGACGACTTACTTCGGATGGCTGATGTCCGGCTTCTGGGTGACGATCGAAGTGTCGCTCGCCGCCTGGGTCATCGCGCTGATCGTCGGTTCGCTGTTCGGCGTGCTGCGCACGGTGCCGAACAAATGGCTGTCCGCGCTCGGCACGGTGTACGTGTCGATCTTCCGGAACATCCCGCTGATCGTGCAGTTCTTCGTCTGGTACCTCGTCGTGCCCGAGCTGCTGCCGCCATCGATCGGCACCTGGATCAAGCAGTTGCCGCCGACCACGCAGTTCTTCACCGCGTCGATCATCTGTCTCGGCCTGTTCACGGGCGCTCGCGTATGCGAACAGGTGCGCTCGGGGATCAACGCGCTGCCGAAGGGCCAGCGCGCGGCCGGCCTCGCGATGGGCTTCACGCAATGGCAGACGTACCGCTACGTGCTGCTGCCGGTTGCGTACCGGATCATCGTGCCGCCGCTCACGTCCGAATTCCTGAACATCTTCAAGAACTCGGCGGTCGCATCGACAATCGGCCTGCTCGACCTGTCCGCGCAGGCGCGCCAGCTCGTCGACTACACCGCGCAGACTTACGAGTCGTTCATCGCGGTCACGCTCGCGTACGTGCTCATCAACCTCGTCGTGATGGCGTTCATGCGCTGGATCGAAGGCCGCTCGCGGCTGCCCGGCTACATCGGAGGCAAGTGATGCATCAGTTCGACTGGAGTAGTATTCCCGGCGCGATACCGACGCTGTGGTCAGGTGCGATCGTCACGTTCAAGATCACGCTGATCGCGATTGTCGTCGGCATCGTGTGGGGCACGCTGCTGGCGCTGATGCGGCTGTCCGGCGTGAAGCCGCTCGCCTGGTTCGCGAAAGCGTACGTGACGGTGTTTCGCTCGATCCCGCTCGTGATGGTGCTGCTGTGGTTCTTCCTGATCGTGCCGCAGGTGCTGCAGGGTGTGCTCGGGCTGTCGCCGACGATCGACATCCGGCTTGCGTCGGCGATGGTCGCGTTCTCGCTGTTCGAAGCCGCGTATTATTCCGAGATCATCCGTGCCGGCATCCAGGCGGTGCCGCGCGGGCAGGTGAACGCCGCGTTCGCGCTCGGCATGAACTACGCGCAGGCCATGCGCCTCGTGATCCTGCCGCAGGCGTTCCGCGCGATGGTGCCGCTGCTGCTCACGCAGGCGATCGTCCTGTTCCAGGATACGTCGCTCGTGTACGTGATCAGTCTCGCGGACTTCTTCCGCACGGCCGCGAACATCGGCGATCGCGACGGCACGACCGTCGAGATGGTCCTGTTCGCGGGTGCATGCTATTTCGTGATTTGCTCGTTGGCGTCTGCTCTCGTCAAGGGTCTCCAGAAAAAGGTCACAAGATGATTTCCATCAAGAACGTTTCGAAGTGGTACGGCCAGTTTCAGGTCCTCACCGAATGCACGACCGAGGTCAAGAAGGGCGAGGTGGTCGTCGTGTGCGGTCCGTCGGGCTCGGGTAAATCCACGCTGATCAAGACCGTGAACGGCCTCGAGCCGTTCCAGCAGGGCGAGATCCTCGTGAACGGCCAGTCGGTCGGCGACAAGAAGACGAACCTGTCGAAGCTGCGCTCGAAGGTCGGGATGGTGTTCCAGCATTTCGAGCTGTTCCCGCACCTGTCGATCACCGAGAACCTGACGCTCGCGCAGGTCAAGGTGCTCGGCCGCGGCAAGGACGAGGCGAACGAGAAGGGCATGAAGCTGCTCGATCGCGTCGGCCTGAAGGCGCATGCGCACAAGTTCCCGGGCCAGCTGTCGGGCGGCCAGCAGCAGCGGGTCGCGATCGCGCGCGCGCTGTCGATGGACCCGATCGCGATGCTGTTCGACGAACCGACGTCCGCGCTCGATCCCGAGATGATCAACGAGGTGCTCGACGTGATGGTCGAACTCGCGCAGGAAGGGATGACGATGATGGTCGTCACGCACGAAATGGGCTTCGCGAAGAAGGTCGCCCATCGCGTGATCTTCATGGACAAGGGTGCGATCGTCGAGGACGACCGCAAGGACGATTTCTTCTCGAATCCGAAGTCGGATCGTGCGAAGGACTTCCTCGCGAAAATCCTGCACTGAGCGACGGTGTCCGGCGCGCCTCGTGCACGCCGATGAAAAGCCGCCCGGCTGTCCGCCGGGCGGTTTTTTTTCGTGCGCCGTCCGCCGACGGGCTTTCCGCGCCGGACGTTACCAGCCGTACCGGTAATCGCCGCCGATGTGTGCCGCCGCGTGGCGATGGGCAGGGGTAAGGGAACCGGTGCGCGTTGCGCGGCTCAGAAATCGATCGGATCGTCGGCTTCGTCCGCGGCGCCGGCTGCCAGCGCCTCGCGACGCGCCGCGCCGCACGGCGCGGACGCCGATGCGTCGAGCGCCGGATTGCGCAATTTCTCGAGCACGCGCTCGGGCACCGGAATCTGCATCCGCGCGGCGACGTCGCCGCACTGGAACATGATCAGCTCGCCCGGTTCGAACGAGGTCCAGATTTCGTTGTCGGTCAGCGGCTGCGTGGCGATCACCGCGACGCGATCCTCGGGCGTCGTGTATTTCGCGAAGTCGATCGACAGGTCTTCGTCGACCAGGTGCGCGGTCGAGAACGGCCAGCGCCGCACGAGGTAGTGCAGCCGCGTCGAGCAGTGCGCGAAGAGGGCCTGGCCGTTCGACATCAGGAAGTTGAACACGCCATGATCGGTGATGTCGCGCGTCAGCTCGCCGACGCGCTCGAACAGTTCCGGCAACGGCGGCTGCGCGCCGGGGAACGCTTCGCGCAGCCCCTGCATCAGCACGCAGAACGCCTTCTCGCTGTCGGTCGTGCCGACCGGATGGTAGACGCTGCCGTCGAGGTCGGGTTCGTAGTCCTGCAGATCGCCGTTATGCGCGAAGATCCAGTGCCGCCCCCACAGCTCGCGCATGAACGGGTGGCTGTTCTCCAGCAGGATGTGACCCTGCGTGGCCTTGCGGATGTGCGCGATCGTATTCTTCGACTTGATCGGGTAGCGCTTGACCATTTCGGCGATCGGCGACGTGGCAGACGCTTGCTGGTCGATGAAGAGGCGGCAGGCCTTGTCCTCGAAGAACGCGATTCCCCAGCCGTCGGCATGGTGATCGGTGAGGCCGCCCCGGGCCGCGAAACCTGTGAAGGAGAATGTGACGTCCGTCGGCGCGGCGCAGTTCATTCCAAGGAGTTGGCACATTTTACGTGGGGCGGGGGCGGAAGCAGGGTAACCAACCGGGTGAACCCCGGTACAATGTGGCTTCTAGCATATCACCGAGCCTTGAGCGGTAAAAAGCGGATTCCGCCGGCCGAAGGCCTCGTGTTGCGGTTTGCCGTCAGTCGGCCCGTGCACGCGCGTTCCGGCCCCGCAGATGGCCAGCCCGTTCCTCACGACGCCTCCTATGACTGCCTCGAACGCTTCCTCTCCGGCGACGCTCACGCTCGCCCGTCCCGACGACCTGCACCTGCACCTGCGCGACGGCGACATGCTGGCTGCGGTGCTGCCGCACACCGCACGCCAGTTCGCGCGCGCAATCGTCATGCCGAACCTGAAGCCGCCCGTCACGACCACCGCGCACGCGCAGGCCTATCGCGAGCGGATCCTGGCCGCGCTGCCGGCAGGCCTGGCGTTCGAGCCGCTGATGACGCTGTACCTGACCGACAACACGGCGCCCGACGAAATCCGCCGCGCGCGCGACAGCGGCTTCGTGCACGGCGTGAAGCTGTATCCGGCCGGCGCGACGACGAACTCCGACCATGGCGTCAGCGATCTCGCGAAGTGCGCGAAGACGCTCGAGGTGATGCAGGAAACCGGCATGCCGCTGCTCGTGCACGGCGAGGTGACCGATCCGGCGATCGACATGTTCGATCGCGAGAAGGTGTTCATCGACCGCGTGATGACGCCGCTGCGCCGCGATTTCCCGGGGCTGAAGGTCGTGTTCGAGCACATCACGACGAAGGACGCGGCCGACTACGTGCGCGACGCCGATGCGGCGCCGGGTCTGCTCGGCGCGACGATCACGCCGCAGCACATGCTGTACAGCCGCAACGCGCTGTTCGTCGGCGGGATCCGCCCGCATTACTACTGCCTGCCGGTGCTGAAGCGCGAGACGCACCGCGTCGCGCTCGTCGAAGCCGCCACGTCGGGCAATCCGCGCTTCTTCCTCGGCACCGACAGCGCGCCGCACGCACGCGACGCGAAGGAAACCGCGTGCGGCTGCGCGGGCTGCTACACGGCGCTGCACGCGCTCGAGCTGTATGCGGAAGCGTTCGACAAGGCCGGCGCGCTCGACAAGCTGGAAAATTTTGCGAGCCGCTTCGGCGCCGATTTCTACGGGCTGCCGCACAGCACCGATACGATCACGCTGCGTCGCGAGACCTGGGAACTGCCGCGCGAGGTCTTCGCGGGCGATACGCCGGTCGTGCCGCTGCGCGCCGGCGAATCGATCGGCTGGAAGTTCGCGTGACCGGCTCGCCGCCGCGCGTTGCCGGCCAGACGGCCGGCGACGGGGCGGTGGTGTTCGCGCGGATCGACTGGTCCGCGCCGTGGCTCGCGCCTTACGCGGCGCCTGGTCGTACGCTGCAGGCGGCCGCACTCGCGGGCGAGGCGGCGCTGCTCGATGCGCTGAACGGCGCGTTGCGCGACGGTACGCATGTGTGCGGTCGCGGCAGGCCGCTGCGGTTCGTGCCGCAAGCCGAGCTGCCGCCCGGCATCGCGTACGAAACCCATATCGCCGACACGGGCGGCGTGCCGACCCGCCACAATCTCCACGACTTCTTCAATGCGCTCGTCTGGTTCGCGTATCCGCGCACCAAGGCCGCGCTGAACGCACGCCAGGCCGCAGCGATCGATGCCGCGGGCGGCGTCGGTCCGGTGCGCGGCACGCTGCGCGATGCGCTGACGCTGTTCGACGAGAACGCCGCGCTGTTCGTGACGGCCGACCGTACGCTTGCCGACGCGCTGCGCGGCTTCAACTGGCAGCAACTGCTGGTGGCCGCGCGTGGCGCGTGGGGCAAGCGCTGCGAGGCGCGGGTCGTCGGCCATGCGTTGCTCGAGCAACTGGTCGCGCCCTACAAGTCCTGCACCGCGCACACGTGGATCGTCGAAGTGAGCGACGACTATTTCTCGTGGCCCGACGCGCAGCGGGCTGCGCATGTCGATGCGCGGATTGCCGGCGAACTCGCGACCCGCGACCTGACGAGCCGCGATTTCGCGCCGCTGCCGGTGCTCGGCGTGCCGGGCTGGTGCGAGGCGAATGCCGCGCCCGCGTTCTACGACGATCCGGCAGTGTTCCGCAGCGGTCGTCGCGCGCGTGCTGCCGGCGGCGGCGCGCAGTGCTAGAATGCGCGTCGCAAAGCAGGCTAGGCAGTCGCGGCCTCGCCGCCTTCGGGCAGGCGGGGGCGAGGAAAGTCCGGACTCCACAGGGCAGGGTGATGGCTAACGGCCATCCGTGGCGACACGCGGAACAGGGCAACAGAAAGCAAACCGCCGATGGCCCGGCGCAAGCCGGGATCAGGTAAGGGTGAAACGGTGCGGTAAGAGCGCACCGCGGCGACGGCGACGTTCGCCGGCACGGTAACCTCCACCCGGAGCAATTCCAAGTAGGCAGGCGCGCATTTTCGGATGCAGGACGGGGCCCCCGTCTCGTCTGCGGGTAGGAAGCTTGAGCGCGTCAGCAATGGCGCGCCTAGAGGAATGGCTGCCACGCGTTGTGCGCTTCGGCGTGCGGCGTGCACAGAATCCGGCTTATCGGCCTGCTTTGCCGTTCGAATGTGAAAGGGCCGGCGCTCCGTCAGGAGCGCCGGCCCTTTTTTTCGGGTTGGCCCGCGGCGGCTCAGCCCGCGACGATGTCGAACGAATGCGTGAGTTCGGCCGTCTTCGCGATCATGATCGACGCGGAGCAGTACTTGTCGTGCGACAGGTTGATCGCGCGCTCGACCGTGGCCGGGTTCAGGTTGCGGCCCGTGACGGTGAAGTGGAAGTGGACCTTCGTGAACACCTTCGGATCTTCGCTCGCGCGTTCGGCCTTCAGCGTGACCGAGCAGCCGGTGACTTCCTGGCGGCTTTTTTTCAGGATCAGCACGACGTCGTACGCGGTGCAGCCGCCGGTGCCGACCAGCACCATTTCCATCGGGCGCGGCGCGAGGTTGTGGCCGCCGCCTTCCGGCGCACCATCCATCGCGACGAGGTGCCCGCTTCCGGTCTGGGCGGAAAACGCCATGCCGTCCTGACCCATCCAGCTTACTTTGCATTCCATGCTTGCGCTCCAGCGTTGCCTGATTCGGATTCGATCCGGCATTGTAGCCCGCTGCGCAACGGTCGGCTGACGCGCTGCACGACGCGAAACATCGCGCCTGCGTGGACGCCGCCTGGCGACGTGTGGAATGTCGATTTCCCTGTTCTCTTTAGGGGTTTTACTCTAGATGCGGTGCGTTTTTCGTCGTGCGCCCGCCATCCAGCTGATTGATTTTAAAGAGGAAAGGGGATTGTCTGACGGGCGTCTCTTAATTTCGCATTATGGATTGCGATTTCGCAATGCAAATTTTCTTGTGGAGTCGGCGACGCGTTCGTATAATGAGCCTCATTGGTTGTCGCGCTGCGGCAACCTCCGCATGTCTCCTCCACCCTCCTCCAAAGGTGGATTAAGCCCGAACCAGTCGTTCGGGCTTTTTTTCGTCCCATGCAAACATTGGCGCGCACTTTGCGCGCCCCGATACCGCTTGCCGAACCCGGTTACGCGGGCTGTCGTGCGGCCGGCCGGGACGCCGCGCCGGGCGGTGAGTTCGTGGCGTCCGTCGATCGTGCGGCAGGCGCGGGCGCACCTGCGGCGGACGCATGGCCGTGGCCGCGCGCGCAGAAGTGGCGGACGCGTTCGCGCACCGCGCGCAGGCGCGCGATGCGATCCTCGGCATGGGTGGCGCGGGCGTCGGCGATGCGGGCGTCGAGTGCGTCGAGCTTGGCCTCGCAGCCGGTGCGGGCAGCGGCGGCGGGCGTGCCGGCGGCCAGCAACGCGGCGGCCAGCAGGGGCGTAAGTCGTTGTTTCATCATGCTTGTTTGTTGTTTTTTCGTGGTCGGCCGGTCTGGCGCGGCAAGGTCAGGTGCCGCGCGTCGATGGGTGCCGCTCCAGGCGCTCGGTTCGCCTGGTTAGGTTGGGGCACGACCGGATTCTGGCCCATTTCGGGCGCCGCCGGCGCGAGACGTGGATTCTCTTTGACCGTGCTGCGGTATTTCCTTTATAATTCAGGGCTTTTCCGCTTTCATGCCCACGGAAAAAGAACAGGGAGAGCCTGCACCGCGCCTCGAAGCGCACACAGACAAGCAGGAAGAACACATCGGGCAAAGCATTTTTTTTGGATCGATCATGAAGACGTTTTCCGCAAAAGCCCATGAGGTGACGCGCGAATGGTACGTGATTGACGCGACGGATAAGGTTCTCGGCCGTGTTGCCAGCGAAGTGGCACGCCGTCTGCGCGGCAAGCACAAGCCTGAGTTCACCCCGCACGTCGACACTGGTGATTTCATCATCATCATCAACGCAAGCAAGTTGAAGGTCACGGGCAACAAGACTCTGGACAAGAAGTACTACCGTCACTCGGGCTACCCGGGCGGTATCTATGAAACGACGTTCGGCAAGATGCAAGAACGCTTCCCGGGCCGTGCGCTCGAGAAGGCGGTCAAGGGCATGCTGCCGAAGGGCCCGCTCGGCTACGCGATGATCAAGAAGCTGAAGGTCTACGCTGAAGCTACGCATCCGCATTCGGCTCAACAGCCGAAGGCGCTCGAGATCTAAGGGGAGCCCACATGATCGGTAACTGGAACTACGGTACGGGCCGCCGCAAGAGCGCAGTCGCACGTGTCTTCATCAAGGCTGGCAAGGGCGACATCATCGTCAACGGCAAGCCCATCGCTGACTACTTCTCGCGCGAAACGTCGCTGATGATCGTGCGTCAACCGCTGGAACTCACGAACCACGGCCAGACGTTCGACATCAAGGTCAACGTCAACGGCGGCGGCGAAACGGGTCAGGCAGGTGCAGTGCGCCACGGCATCACGCGTGCACTGATCGACTACGATGCGACGCTGAAGCCGTCGCTGTCGAACGCAGGCTTCGTCACGCGCGATGCACGTGAAGTCGAGCGTAAGAAGGTTGGTCTGCGCAAGGCACGTCGCGCAAAGCAGTTCTCGAAGCGTTAATTCCGCTTCATGGCCGCGCCGCTTTCCGGCGGCGTCCGCCCGAAAAACCGCCAGCGTTCGCGCTGGCGGTTTTTTTATGTCCGCTGGCAGGGGCGTGCCGCGGCAGCCCGCGCGGGCGTGCTTGATGAAATCAACAAGAACCTATTGATTTCATGGACTTCAGCACGATCTTCTGATCGGCCCTACAATAGCGGCTAAAGCTTTTTGGAGAGTTCGCAATGAACGCTGTTACCGAATCCGCAGCAACGACCACCGAAATGCCGGTTCCGTTCGTCTTCACCGACGCCGCGGCCGACAAGGTCAAGCAACTGATCGACGAAGAGGGCAATCCCGACCTGAAGCTGCGCGTATTCGTGCAAGGCGGCGGCTGCTCGGGCTTCCAGTATGGCTTCACGTTCGACGAGGAAGTCAACGAGGACGACACCGTGATGAACAAGAACGGCGTCCAGCTCCTGATCGACTCGATGAGCTACCAGTACCTGGTCGGCGCCGAGATCGACTACAAGGACGACCTCAACGGCGCCCAGTTCGTGATCAAGAACCCGAACGCATCGACTACCTGCGGGTGCGGCTCGTCGTTCTCGGTCTGAGCGCACGACGGATCCTGTCCGGTTCGCTGGAATAAAAAACGGGGCTTGATGCCCCGTTTTTTTACGTCCGTGCGCGGCGCGAACCGCGCGCCGCGATGTCGCGGCATCAGCGCGGATAAAGCGCGCCAAGCACGCGCTCGCCCGCGGCGCCCGTCACGCTCGCGAGATTGCCGGGCTGGCGCGCGGTGAAGCGGTACGCGAGCCACGCGAACGCCAGCGCCTCGACCTGCTGCGGCGGCACGCCAAGCGCGGCCGTCGTGTCCACCGTCGCCGGCACGCCGGCCTTCTGCAGCGCGTCCCTCAGCGCGGTGAGCAGCACCGGATTGC
This sequence comes from Burkholderia sp. 22313, assembly GCF_052045245.1. Taxonomy (NCBI): domain Bacteria; kingdom Pseudomonadati; phylum Pseudomonadota; class Betaproteobacteria; order Burkholderiales; family Burkholderiaceae; genus Burkholderia; species Burkholderia sp. 22313. The sequence continues at coordinate 102,997 of NZ_JBQEON010000009.1, read as the reverse complement.
GGGCCCCGCCGCCGCAGACGAACACGGCCTTGCAATCCGCCGCATGCCGCGCGATCTCGCGGGCGACGGAGACGGCGGTGAGCGCCGTCAGCGTCGCCTGCACGTCTTCCGGTGCGACCTGTGCGAAACCGGCGAGCTTCGCGTCGAGCCACGCGGGATTGAACAGGTCGCGGCCCGTGCTTTTCGGCGGCGGCGCGGCAAAGTAGGGCTCGTCGAACAGCGCGTCGAGCAGCGGCGCATGCACGGTGCCGCGGGCGGCGAACTTGCCGCCGTCGTCGTACGGCTTGCCGAGGTGGCGCGTCGCCCATTCGTCGATCAGCGCATTCGCGGGCCCGCAGTCGAAGCCGCGCACGTCGCCGCCCTCACCGGGCAGGATCGTGATGTTGCTGATGCCGCCGAGGTTGCAGACGACCCGCGTTTCGCCCGGCGCGCCGAACACCGTTGCATGGAACGCCGGCGCGAGCGGCGCGCCGTGGCCGCCGGCCGCGACGTCGCGGCTGCGGAAATCGGCGATCACGTCGAGGTGGGCAAGCTCGGCGAGCAGCGCCGGATTGTTGAGCTGGCGCGTGTAGCCGCGCTCCGGACGGTGCCGGACCGTCTGGCCATGCACGCCGATCGCGCGAATCTCGTCGCGCGACAGCCCGGCCGTACGCTGCAGCTCGTGGCAGCACACCGCATAGCGTGCGACCAGCGCGTTCGCCGCGACCGATTCGCGGTCGATCTCGTTGTCGCCGGGCTGCTGCAGCGCGAACAGCGCGTCCCGCAGCGATTGCGCGAAGCCGACGAATGCTTCCGCAAGCACGACCGGTGCGCGGCCGGTCTCGAAACGCACGGCGACGCCGTCGACGCCGTCCATGCTGGTTCCCGACATCAGCCCGAAGTAGATGCCGTCGGCCGGATGGGCGGGTTGCGGATGTCGTTGCGGCACGTTGGGTTCTCCTGGATCGAGCGGCGCGGGCCGGTGCCGCGCGCCTTGCGCCCGATTATCCGCGCAACCTGACGCGTCGTTAAGCGATGCACGCGCAAGTTATGGGAAAATCCCTGTCTTTGCGACATTCTTCCTGGCCCCGATGAGCACCGAACCCAGTTCCAAGCCTGTTTTCCCGATCACCGACGAAGTCCGCCATGCACTTGCCGTCACGAAGCGCGGCGTCGACGAACTGCTGATCGAGGAAGAGTTCGCGCAGAAGCTCGCGCGCAGCGCGGCCACCGGCACGCCGCTGCGCATCAAGCTCGGCCTCGATCCGACCGCGCCCGACATCCACATCGGCCATACGGTCGTGCTGAACAAGATGCGTCAGCTGCAGGACCTCGGCCACACGGTGATCTTCCTGATCGGCGATTTCACGTCGCTGATCGGCGATCCGTCGGGCCGCAACGCGACGCGTCCGCCGCTCACGCGCGAGCAGATCGAATCGAACGCGAAGACCTACTTCGAACAGGCCGCGCTCGTGCTCGACCGCGAAAAGACGGAGATCCGCTACAACAGCGAGTGGTCGATGCCGCTCGGCGCGGACGGGATGATCAAGCTCGCGTCGCGCTACACGGTCGCGCGGATCCTCGAACGCGAGGACTTCACGAAGCGCTTCCAGGGCGGCGTGCCGATCTCGATCCACGAATTCCTGTACCCGCTGATGCAGGGCTACGACTCGGTCGCGTTGAACGCCGATCTCGAACTCGGCGGCACCGACCAGAAGTTCAATCTGCTCGTCGGCCGCGAACTGCAGAAGCAGTACGGTCAGGAACAGCAGTGCATCCTGACGATGCCGCTACTCGAAGGCCTCGACGGCGTCGAGAAGATGTCGAAATCGAAGGGCAACTACGTCGGCATCAGCGAGAAGCCGACCGACATGTTCGGCAAGCTGATGAGCATCTCGGACACGCTGATGTGGCGTTACTTCGAACTGCTGTCGTTCCGCAGCCTGGAAGAAATCGCCGGCTTCAAGCGCGACGCCGAAGGCGGCCGCAACCCGCGCGACTTCAAGGTGCTGCTCGCGCAGGAAATCGTCGCGCGCTTCCATTCGCAGGCCGACGCCGAGCGTGCGCTGGAGGACTTCAATCACCGCGCGAAGGGCGGCGTGCCGGACGACATCCCGTCGGTCACGCTCGCGGGCGCGCCGCTCGCGATCGGCCAGCTGCTGAAGCAGGCGGGCCTCGTGCCGTCGACCAGCGAAGCGCTGCGCAACATCGAGCAGGGCGGCGTGAAGATCGACGGCGCGACGGTGTCCGACAAGGGCCTGAAGGTCGAGGCCGGCGAGTTCGTCGTGCAGGTCGGCAAGCGCCGCTTCGCGCGCGTCACGCTGACCGCATGATCGCGCTGATCCAGCGTGTGAAGCGCGCCGACGTGCGCGTCGGCGACCGCACGACGGGCGAGATCGGCGCGGGCTTGCTCGCGCTCGTCTGCGCGGAGCGCGGCGACACCGAGGCCGCGGCCGACAAGCTGCTCGCGAAGCTGCTCGGCTATCGCGTGTTCAGCGACGCGGCGGGCAAGATGAACCTGCCGGTGTCGAACATCGATGGCGCGGGTGGCGCAGGCGGCTTGCTGCTCGTGTCGCAGTTTACGCTTGCGGCCGATACCAACAGCGGGCTGCGGCCGAGCTTCACGCCGGCCGCGCCGCCTGACGAAGGCGCGCGCCTGTTCGACTATTTCGTCGCGGCCGCGCGCGAGCGCCATCCGGTCGTCGAAACCGGCGAGTTCGGCGCCGACATGCAGGTGTCGCTCGTCAACGACGGCCCCGTGACGTTCTGGCTGCAAGTGCGGCCCTGATTCTTTCCCGGAGGCGCGCCGCGATGGCCACCACCCAGATTCTGTTCATTCGCCACGGCGAGACGGCCTGGAACCGCATCAAGCGCATCCAGGGCCATATCGACATTCCGCTGGCCGATACGGGGCTCGCGCAGGCGCAGCGGCTGGCCGTGCGGCTCGCGCGGGAAGCGCGCGAAGGGCAGCGGCTCGATGCCGTCTATTCGAGCGACCTGATGCGCGCGCAACAGACCGCGCAACCCTTTGCCGATGCGCTCGGGCTGCCGCTGCAGCTGCGCGAAGGGCTGCGCGAACGCTCGTACGGCGTGTTCCAGGGGCATGACAGCACCGAGATCGAGACGCTGTTTCCGGACGCCTACGCCGCGTGGCAGACCCGCGACCCGGGTTTCGCACCCGACGGCGGCGAGTCGCAGCGTGAGCTCTATCACCGTGTGCTGCATGCACTCGAGCCGATCGTCGCCGCGCATCCAGGCGGCCGGATCGCATGCGTCGCGCACGGCGGCGTGCTCGACTGCGTGTACCGCTTCGCAAACGGTCTCGACCTGTCGGCGCCGCGCAGCTATCCACTGCTCAACACGAGCATCAACGTCGTCGATTACGTCAATGACCGCGCGCGGGTCGTGCAATGGGCCGACGTGTCACATCTCGATGACGCGAGCGACGACGACGGGTACCGCAAGGTTCTCTGATCCGATCGTGCAGGCCTGGCAGCACTGGCATCGGATGTCGGTCGGGTGAGCGGGACACCGCGCGGGTCACGGACAGGCGGGACGAGCAGGGCGGGCGACCGTGCCTGGGTGCCAGCCCGTCCGCCAGTCAGAAGCCAATGATTGGAAGAATCGTCAGGCGGGCGGGGTGTCGTCGTGGGGCGTTGCGCTCGCGCGGCGGCGGGCGCGTTTCGACGCGCCGTTGACGAGCGCCCAGCGCAGCACGGGCGCGACCGCGCGCACGCCCGGCCGGACCACCGCACGTCGCAGCGGTGCGAACGTCGACACGCCAAGCAGGCGCTGCGCCCATGGCGGCAGCAGGTCGATTCCCGCGTGCATTATCAGCGACGCGGCCGGCCGCAGCGCGGGCGATGCAACCGGCGCATTCAGCAGGATGTCCATCACGTCGAAGGTGTGCGGCCCGGCCGCGAGTTCGGGCTGCATGCGCGCGAGATAGGCCGCTACCTCGGCCCGTGACCGGGGAACGTCACGGGCGCCGAGCAGCTCGGCGATCAACGCAGTTTCGGCGTAGTAGACGTCCTGCAGCTCGCCTGACAGCGATGGATTCACATAGCGCACATGCGCGGCGAGGAAGCTCGATACTTCCGCGACATGCACCCAGGTCAGCAACGCCGGATCGTCGGCCCGGTAGGGCCGGCCGTCGGGCGCGGTACCCGAGATGCGCGCGTGGATCGCCTTCACGCGTGCGATCAGCGCGAGTGCGTCCGCGCGGCTGCCGAATGTCGTACCCGTGATGAACGTGGCGGTGCGCCTCAAGCGGCCGAGGATGTCGGTGCGAAACGACGAATGATCCCAGACGCCCGCGAGCGCGAGCGGATGGAGCGCCTGCAGCAGCAGCGCGGCAATGCCGCCCGTCATCATCGACGTGAAATCGGCATGCACGCGCCAGCAGATGGCGTCGGGGCCGAATAGCCCCGGGTCGCCGGGCGGCGACGAGAGATCGATCGACGGACCGCCGCCGCCTGCCGTCAAGTGCGTGATGCCGGCCACGAGCCGCTTGCGGATCGGCTCGGCCCAGCGTGGGCCCGGTGCGGGCGCGGCGGGGTGAGGGCTGGGCGGCGTGGTCATGGCTGGCTTGGCGGCTGGCGTGGCGCGGGCAGCGCGCTACTTCCCGTCGGCGGTATCCCACGTGCCGCGTTCGGCGTTGCCGGCATCGGGCGCGGAGAGCCCGAAGTGGCGGTACGTGAGCAGCGTCGCGATGCGCCCGCGCGGCGTGCGCTGCAGGAAGCCCTGCTGGATCAGGTACGGTTCGAGCACGTCCTCGATCGTGTCGCGCTCCTCGCCGATCGCCGCCGCGAGGTTGTCGATGCCGACCGGGCCGCCGTCGAACTTGTGCAGGATCGCCTCGAGCAGCTTGCGGTCCATCAGGTCGAAGCCGACTGGATCGACGTCGAGCATCGCGAGCGCGGCATCGGCGACGGCCGCGGTGATCTGGCCGTCGGCCTTCACTTCCGCATAGTCGCGCACGCGGCGCAGCAGCCGGTTCGCGATCCGCGGCGTGCCGCGCGAGCGCTTCGCGATCTCCAGCGCGCCGTGCGGATCGATCTGCGCGTTCAAGAGCGACGCCGAGCGCCGCACGATGCGCGACAGCTGCTCGGCATCGTAGAACTCGAGGCGCGCGACGATCCCGAAGCGATCGCGCAACGGGTTGGTCAGCATCCCCGCGCGCGTGGTCGCGCCGACCAGCGTGAACGGCTGCAGGTCGAGCTTCACGCTGCGCGCGGCCGGCCCTTCGCCGATCATGATGTCGATCTGGTAATCCTCGAGCGCCGGATACAGGATTTCCTCGACGACCGGCGACAGCCGGTGGATCTCGTCGATGAACAGCACGTCGTTCGCTTCGAGGTTGGTCAGCAGCGCGGCGAGATCGCCCGCACGCTCGAGCACGGGGCCCGACGTCTGGCGCAGGTTCACGCCCATCTCGCGCGCAATGATGTGGGCGAGGGTGGTCTTGCCGAGGCCCGGCGGCCCGAACAGCAGCACGTGATCGAGCGGCTCGGCGCGGCGCTTCGCGGCCTCGATGAAGATCTCGAGCTGGCCGCGCACCTTTTCCTGGCCGACGTAGTCGTCGAGCTGGCGCGGCCGCAGCGCGCGTTCGAACACCTCCTCGTGCGACGAGGCGGGCGTGGCGGCGATGATCCGCTCGGTGGCGAGTTTGTCGGTTTCAATCATGCGGCCATTGTACCGCGCACCGTCGCGCGGCCGAACTGGCCGAACGGCCGACTGGCGCGCGCCGCACGGCGGCGCGACACTGGCTTCGACAGCCTGCCCGGGCCGCCGTTACGCCTTAGACAGTGCCTTGAGCGCGAGCTTGATGCCTTCGGACACGCCGGTGCCGGCCGGCACGTTCTTGATCGCGGCGAGGCCTTCCTTTTCGGAATAGCCGAGCGCGAGCAGTGCGTTGAGGATGTCGGTTGCATGGTCGGACGGCGATGCGGCACCGGCGAGTGCGCCGAGATCCGCGCCGAGCTTGCCCTTCAGCTCGAGCAGCAGGCGCTCGGCAGTCTTCTTGCCGATGCCGGGCAGGCGCGTGAGGCGCGCGGCGTCCTGCATCGTCACCGCCTGCGCGAGTTCCTGCACGCTCATGCCGGACAGCACGGCCAGTGCCATGCGCGCGCCGATGCCGGTGATCTTCAGCAGTTCGCGGAAGGTCGTACGCTCCTGCGGCGTCAGGAAGCCGTACAGCAGGTGCGCGTCCTCGCGCACGATCTGCTGCGTGAGCAGCACGACGCGTTCGCCCGTTTGCGGCAGGTTGTAGAAGGTGCTCATCGGCACGTCGATTTCGTAGCCGACGCCGTTGCAGTCGACGAGCAGGTGAGGCGGATTCTTTTCGAGCAGGATGCCGGCGATGCGACCGATCATGGATGGCGGGATGCGAGGAAGAAAGCGCGAGTGTAGCGCAGGTGCGGCGCGATGCCGATGGGTTGGCCGTCAGGTCGAGGCGCCGCATCGGGCATCGTGCGTGGTGCGCGCCGCTGCGTCAGCCGACGAGCCGGCCGCGCCGCACGCGCAGCCCCTTTTTCGCGAGCGCCGGCGCGAGGCCGCTGATCGTGCCGAGCGTATTGCCGCTGTGCGCATGGCAGATCGCCATCCCGAGCGCGTCGGCCGCGTCGCTGCCGGGCTGGCCGCTCAGGTTGAGCAGCCGCGTGACCATCTCCTGCATCTGCGACTTGGTCGCGCGGCCGTATCCGACGACGGCCTGCTTCAGTTGCAGCGCGGTGTATTCGGCCACCGGCAGGCCGCCGGAGACGAGCCCGCAGATCGCGGCGCCGCGCGCCTGCCCGAGCAGCAGCGTCGACTGCGGGTTCACGTTGACGAACACCTGTTCGATCGCGGCCTGGTCGGGCGCGTGCTCGCGCACGAGCGTCGAGACGCCCTGGAAGATCGTGCCGAGCCGGGTGGCCAGGTCGGCCGCGGGCGTGCGGATCACGCCGCTCGCGACATAGGCGAGCCGGTGGCCGCTGACGTCGATGACGCCGAAGCCGGTGACGCGCAGGCCGGGGTCGATGCCGAGAATTCGCATGAGTGAGGAGAAAAACCTGATGCAGCGATACTACAACGAATGGTGCGCGGCACTGGCCGCACGCTCGCGTGCGCCGGCGTCGCGCAATAAAAAACCCGGCGGGTGCGATGCCGCCGGGTTTGCGTGCCGCGGCCGCGCGGGCCGCGTGCGATCAGTGACGGAAGTGCCGCACGCCCGTCAGGATCATCGCGATGCCGTGCTCGTCGGCTGCCGCGATCACTTCGTCGTCGCGCATCGAGCCGCCCGGCTGGATCACGCAGGTCGCGCCGGCTGCCACGACGACGTCGAGACCGTCGCGGAACGGGAAGAACGCATCCGACGCGACGGCCGAACCGGCCAGCGTGAGGCCCGCGTTCTGCGCCTTGATGCTCGCGATGCGAGCGGAATCGACGCGGCTCATCTGGCCGGCGCCGACGCCGAGCGTCATGCCGTTGCCGCAGAACACGATCGCGTTCGACTTCACGTACTTCGCGACACGCCACGCGAACAGCAGGTCGTCCATTTCCTTCGCGCTCGGCTGGCGCTTCGTGACGACGCGCAGCTCGCTCGGCTGCACGTTCTTCGAATCGAGCGACTGCACGAGCAGGCCGCCGCCCACGCGCTTCAGGTCGAATGCGTTATGGCCGTCGCCCAGTTCGATCTCGAGCAGACGCACGTTCTGCTTCGCGGCGAACACCTGCTTCGCGGCGTCCGAGAACGACGGTGCGATCAGCACTTCGACGAACTGCTTCGCCACCGCCTGCGCGGCCGTCTCGTCGACTTCGCGGTTGAACGCGATGATGCCGCCGAACGCCGACGTCGGGTCGGTCTGGAATGCCTTCGCGTACGCGTCGGCCGAGTCGTTGCCGACGGCAACGCCGCACGGGTTCGCGTGCTTGATGATCACGCAGGCCGGCGCGTCGAACGTCTTCACGCATTCCCATGCCGCGTCCGAATCCGCGATGTTGTTGTACGACAGTTCCTTGCCCTGCAGCTGGCGGTAGTTCGCCAGCGCGCCGGCCGGCGCGGCGAGGTCGCGGTAGAACGCGGCGCTCTGGTGCGGGTTCTCGCCGTAGCGCAGGTCCTGCACCTTGTCGAACGCCATGTTCAGCGTGGCCGGGTACGCGCTGCGCGATGCGTGCTGCAGCTCGTCGGTCAGGCTCGTCAGGTAGTTCGTGATCGCGCCGTCGTATTGCGCGGTGTGCGCGAACACCTTCGTCGCGAGGCGGAAGTTGGTCGCGTAACCGATCGCGTTGCCGTTCGCCTTCATTTCGTCGAGCACGACCGCGTAGTCGGCCGGATCGACGACGACCGTCACGTCGCGGTGGTTCTTCGCGGCCGAGCGCAGCATCGTCGGGCCGCCGATGTCGATGTTCTCGATCGCGTCCGCGAGCGTGCAGTCGTCCTTCGCGATCGTCGCGACGAACGGGTACAGGTTCACGACCAGCAGGTCGATCGTCGGGATGCCGTGCTGCTCGAGCGCCTGCATGTGCTCGGGCAGGTCGCGGCGGGCGAGGATGCCGCCGTGCACCTTCGGGTGCAGCGTCTTCACGCGCCCATCGAGCATTTCCGGGAAGCCCGTGTAGTCGGCCACTTCGGTCACGGGCAGGCCCGCGTCGGCGAGGAGTTTCGCGGTGCCGCCGGTCGACAGCAGCTTGACGCCAAGGCCGGACAGCGACTTCGCGAAGTCGACGATGCCGGTCTTGTCGGAAACGGAAATGAGCGCTTGCTTGATCATGATGGAACCACCAATAGCCAGGGAAACGGGGACGGGACGGCTGCCTACAGCAGGCCGTGCTGCTGCAGCTTCTTGCGCAGCGTATTGCGATTGATGCCGAGGTACTCGGCGGCGAGCGACTGGTTGCCGCCGGCCTGTACGAGCACGACCTCGAGCATCGGCTTTTCGACGCAGGACATCACCATTTCATAGACGTCGTGCGGATTGGAGCCGTCTAGATCCCGGAAATACACGTCCAGGCTCTCGCGGACACATTGTTCGATGTTGTGCTTGCTCATGCTGCTAACTGGTTATGGTCGTCCGACTCGCCCTGGCCGTTTTCCGCTTCGTCATCGACGTAGACGAGGTGGTCCGACAGCGCCTTTTGCGCGTCGAAGAAGGCATTGACGGCGGCGAGCTGCTCGCGGGTGGAATCGAGCGTGTTCATCTTGTGCCGGAACCCGTTGGCACCGGAAAGGCCGCGAGTGTACCAGCCGATGTGCTTGCGCGCAGTACGGACACCCGTGAATTCACCGTAGAACGCGTAGTGGTCTTCCAGGTGTTCGTTCATCACGTGCTGGATCTCGTCGATCAGCGGCGGGGGCAGCAGCTCGCCGGTTTGCAGGAAATGATCGATTTCACGGAACAGCCACGGCCGGCCTTGCGCGGCGCGACCGATCATCAGGGCGTCGGCGCCGGTTGCGTCGAGCACGGCCTTCGCTTTCGCCGGCGACGTGATGTCGCCGTTCGCGACGACCGGGATGCGAACGGCCGCCTTCACGGCCGCGATCGTGTCGTATTCCGCGTCGCCGCGGTAGAGGTCGGCGCGCGTGCGGCCGTGCACGGTCAGCATCGAGATGCCGGCCGCTTCGGCGAGGCGCGCGACCGTGATCGCGTTCTTGTGGTCGCGATCCCAGCCGGTGCGGATCTTCAGCGTGACGGGCACCGCATCCGGCCCCGTGCCGACCGCCGCGACGACGGCCTCGACGATCCGCTGCACGAGCGGCTCGTTTTGCAGCAGCGCGGAGCCGGCCGCGACGTTGCAGACCTTCTTCGCCGGGCAGCCCATGTTGATGTCGATGATCTGCGCGCCGTTGTCGACGTTGTAGCGGGCCGCTTCGGCCATCATCGCCGGATCGGCGCCGGCGATCTGCACCGCGATCGGTTCGACTTCGCCTTCGTGGTTTGCCCGCCGCATCGTCTTCGCGCTTTTCCACAGCTGCGCGTTTGACGCGACCATCTCGGACACGGCGTATCCGGCCCCCAGCCGCTTGCACAGCTGGCGGAACGGACGATCCGTCACCCCGGCCATCGGGGCGACGAACAGGTTGTTACGCAAAACGTGAGAGCCGATAACGGGCATCGCAATGGCACCGCCCGCGGGCGCCGGGCGTCGCGGGCAAAAAAGGGCGGAGGGAAAACGCGCATTTTACCGTATTCCCATGCCCCGCCGATTTGACCCGGTTTGCGTGGCCCGGCTGCGCGCCAAGCGCGGCGCGCAGCGCGTCAGTTGCGCTGGCCGAACATCATCTGGCGCGCGATCGCCTTCTTGAGCGGCGGGACGAACTCGAGCGCGGTGAGCGCCGCACCGCGCAGCAGCGGCAGCGGGCCGGCGTCGATCGTGAACAGGCGTGCGAGCGTGTCGGTGGCGCCGATCGTGAAGCGCCGGTCGAGCGTGCGCCGCGCGTTGAAGGTCGCGAGCGCGGTCGCTTCGAAGCCTTGCGTGGACAGCGTGTCGACGAGCGTGTGCGCATCGCGCAGCCCGAGGTTGAGCCCCTGGCCCGCGACCGGATGAAGCGTCTGCGCGGCGTTACCGACGATCGCGATGCGTCCGCTGACGAGCGTTTGCGCCGCGTTCAGGCCGAGCGGGAACGATGCGCGCCCCGCGATCGCGACGAACTGGCCCATGCGCTCGCCGAAGGCCGCGCCGAGTTCGCGCAGGAACGCGTCGTCGGGAAGGGCGGCGCGGCGCGCGGCCTCGTCGGGCGTGCAGCACCACACGAGCGAATACTCGGCGCCGCCAAGCGGCAGCAGCGCGAGCGGGCCTTCGTGCGTGAAGCGTTCCCACGCGACGTTCGGACGCGGCGCCGACACCGTGACCGTGCCGACGATCGCGGTCTGGCCGTAGTCGCGGCGATGATTGCCGGTGTCGGCGTGCTGTTCGTGGAACAGCCCGCCTTCGGCGTTGATGACGATGCGCGCGCGCAGCGAGCGTTCGCCTTGCGGGCCGTCGAGCGTCAGCGTGACGCCGTCGGCATCCTGCCGCGGCGGGCGCGCGGTGGTCGACGTGAGCCAGTCGACGCGCGTGCCGCGCACCGCCTGCGCGAGTGCCTGCACGATCGAGCCGTAGCGCACCACGTAGCCGAGCGCGGCGAGGTCGTGTTCGTCGCGATCGATCAGCGTGCGGCCGAAATGACCGCGCTGCGACACGTGGATGTGTTCGATCGGCGTTGCGTCGGCGGGCCAGGCGAGCGTGTCGAGCAGCACGCGGCTGCCATGCGACACGGCGATCGCGCGTGGATCGTTCGCGCTCGCGGCCGGCTCGCGCGCGTCGATCAGCGCGATCGACGCGTGCTGCGTCGCGCTGCGTCGTGCGAGCCATCCGGCGAGCGCGAGCCCGACGGGGCCCGCGCCGACGATGGCGAGGTCGTAGTCCGGCGTGGCCGGAGAGGAAGCGGTCGTCATCAGTGTTCGTGAAACGGTGTAACGGTCAACGGCGGATCAACGGCGGGCACCGGCGCGTCGGCGCGGGTCGCTGGCAGCCTGCGGCCGGCTCACGCGCCGTGCGCCGAGCCCGCGCGCATCAGCGCCTCGATCTCGGCGGCAGCCACCGGCACGTCGCGCGTGATCAGCTCGCAACCCTGCTCGCGCACGATCGCGTCGTCCTCGATGCGGATGCCGATGTTCCAGTATTCGGGCGGCACGTCGTCGGCGGCCCGCACGTACAGGCCCGGCTCGACGGTGAGCGTCATGCCGGGCTTCAGCGTGCGCCACGGTAGCGCGCCGTTGGCGTCGCGCGCGGCGAGCCGCTCGCGGTAGTCGCCGCAATCGTGCACGTCCATCCCGATCCAGTGGCCGGTGCGGTGCATGTAGAAGCGCGCGTAGCCACGCTCGGCGATCACGTCGTCGACGTTCGAGAAGCGCGTCTTGGGGATGATGCCGGTATCGAGCAGCCCCTGCGCGAGCACGCGCACGGCCGCATCGTGCGGCGCCTCGAACGCCACGCCCGCGCGCGTCGCGTCGATCGCGGCCTGCTGCGCGGCGAGCACGATGTCGTACAGCGTGCGCTGTGCGGGGGAGAAGCGCCCGTTGGCCGGGAACGTGCGCGTGATGTCCGACGCGTAGCCGTCGAGCTCGCACGCGGCATCGATCAGGATCAGGTCGCCGTCCTGCGCGGCCGCGTTGCCGGCCGGGTAGTGCAGCACGCACGCGTTCGCGCCGGCCGCGACGATCGAGCCGTACGCGGGCGCCTGCGCGCCATGCTTGCGGAACGTATACAGCAGCTCGGCCTCGAGTTCGTATTCGCGGATCCCCGGGCGGCACACCTGCATCGCGCGGCGATGTGCGAGCGCGGAGATGTGCGCGGCGCGCATCATGATCGCGAGTTCGTGTTCGTCCTTCACGAGCCGCATGTCGTCGACGAGCGGCGTGAGGTCGAGCAGCGCGTCCGGCGCGGCGATGCCCGCGCGTGCCTGCGTGCGCACCGCGTCGATCCAGCCGGCCAGCTGGCGGTCGAACTCGGCCGATGCGCCGAACCGGTAGTGCACGGTGCCCGCATCGGCGAGCAGGCGCGGCATTTCGGTGTCGATCACGTCGACCGCATAGGCCGCGTCGAAGCCGAACGCGTCGCGCGCGGCCTCGGGCCCGTAATGAAAACCTTCCCAGATCTCGCGGTCGGCATTCTTGGCGCGGCAGAACAGGATCGATTCCGGCGCGCCATGCGACCCGGCCGCGTTCAGCACGAGCACGGCATCCGGCTCGGTGAAGCCCGTCAGGTAGTAGAAGTAGCTGTCATGCCGGTACGGGAAGGCCGTATCGCGGTTGCGCAGCAGTTCCGGCGCGGTGGAGACGATGGCGACGCCGCCGCCGGCGGCGCGCAGTGCGGCAAGCACGCGTTCGCGGCGCTGGCGGTAGACGTCGACGGCGATGGCGGTATCGAGGGGCGCATTCATTCGTGCGATTGTAGCGCCGCCGGACGCGGCGCGTGAAACCGGGGGCTGCAAGCCACGCCGGACGGGGCTCGGCGACGGCTGTTGCAAACCATCCACAGGCCGGACGGACGATTTTCTACCCGGCCACGCCGGCCGGTTATGATCGGCGACAACGTATACTCCCGGCGGTTCCCTTAAAAAGGCAGATGATGAAATTAATCGGTTCGCTCAGCAGCCCGTACGTCAGAAAGGCGCGGATCGTGCTGGCTGAAAAGAAGATCGACTACAAGCTGGAACTCGAGAACGTGTGGGCGCCGGAGACGGACATTCATGCATCGAATCCGCTCGGCAAGGTCCCGTGCCTCGTGATGGAAGATGGCGCCGCGGTGTTCGATTCCCGCGTGATCTGCGAATACGTCGACACGCTGTCGCCGGTCGGCAAGCTGATTCCGCCGTCGGGGCGCGAACGGGTCGAAGTGCGTTGCTGGGAAGCGCTGGGCGACGGCGTGCTCGACGCGGCCGTGGCGATTCGTCTCGAACACACGCTGCGCGACGAAGCGCAGCGCAGCGCGAGCTGGATCGCGCGCCAGCAGCGCAAGATCGACGATGCGCTCGTCGCGATGTCGCAGGGCCTCGGCGGCAAGACGTGGTGCGTCGGTAATCATTACACGCTCGCCGACATCGCACTCGGCTGCGCGCTCGGCTACCTCGACTTCCGGATGCCCGAGCTGAACTGGCGCGACCGCCATCCGAACCTCGACAAGCATTTCGCGAAGCTGTCGCAGCGTCAGACGTTCGCCGATACGCTGCCGCAAGCCTGACCGGCCGCCGGCCGCGAATGGGGCAGACAAAGGAAAAGCGCCCCGCGGGGCGCTTTTCCTTTTGGCGGATCGCCGCGGCGCGCGGCGATCGCACGTATCGCACGTATCAAACGGACCGCGTTATTCGATCGACGCGTAAACGCTCTCGCCGAGCACGAACGAATCGCTGCGCGCGATCGGCCACCACTTGTCGTACAGCGTGTAGCCGCAGGTCTGGCCGTCGAGCAACGCGCCGGGCTTCAGGTATTTCAGCAGTTGCGACATCAGCCGGACTTCATGCGGCGCGACGCGCTGCACGATGTGATGCGCGCGCAGTTCGGACGGATGGCCGAGGCCAGCCGCCTGCACGAGTTCCTGCAGCGCATGCAGCGTATTGCGGTGGAAGTTGTACACGCGCTCGGCCTTGTCCGGCACGACGAGTGCGCGCTGGCGCACCGGGTCCTGCGTCGCGACGCCGGTCGGGCAGCGGTCGGTGTGGCAGTGCTGCGCCTGGATGCAGCCAACCGCGAACATGAAGCCGCGCGCCGAGTTCACCCAGTCCGCGCCGATCGCGAGCGTGCGCGCGATGTCGAACGCGGTAATGATCTTGCCGCTCGCGCCGATCTTCACGCGGTCGCGCACGCCGATCCCGACGAGCGTGTTGTGCACCAGCAGCAGTCCTTCCTGCAGCGGCACGCCGACGTGGTCGGTGAATTCGAGCGGGGCCGCGCCGGTGCCGCCTTCCGCGCCGTCGACGACGATGAAGTCCGGCACGATGCCCGTCTCGACCATCGCCTTCGCGATCCCGAAGAATTCCCACGGATGGCCGATGCACAGCTTGAAGCCGGTCGGCTTGCCGCCCGACAGCGTGCGCAGCCGCTCGACGAATTCGAGCAGCCCGCGCGGCGTCGAGAATTCCGAGTGCGTGGCGGGCGAGATGCAGTCCTTGCCCATCGGCACGCCGCGCGTCTCGGCGATCTCGGGCGTGATCTTCGCGGCCGGCAGCACGCCGCCGTGGCCCGGCTTCGCGCCCTGCGACAGCTTGACCTCGATCATCTTGACCTGCGGATCGGCGGCCTGCTTCGCGAACTTGTCGGGATTGAACGTGCCGTCGTCGTTGCGGCAGCCGAAGTAGCCGGACGCGATTTCCCAGATGATGTCGCCACCGTTCTCGCGGTGGTACTTCGACAGCGAGCCTTCGCCGGTATCGTGCGCGAACCCGCCTTTTTTCGCGCCGAGGTTCAGCGAGCGGATCGCGTTCGCGGACAGCGAGCCGAAGCTCATCGCCGAGATGTTGAAGATCGAGATGTCGTACGGCTGCGCGCGACTTGCACCGACCCGGATGCGGAAGTCGTGGTTCGGCAGCTTCGTCGGCGCGAGCGAGTGGCTGATCCATTCGTGCGCGACCGCCTTCACGTTCAGTTCGGTGCCGTACGGGCGGTTGTCGGCGACGTTCTTCGCGCGCTGGTAGACGAGGCTGCGCTGCGCGCGCGAGAACGGCTTCTCGTCGGTGTCGTCCTCGACGAAATACTGACGGATTTCGGGGCGGATGAACTCGAACAGGAAGCGGAGATGGCCCCAGAGCGGGTAGTTGCGCAGGATCGCGTGGCGGTCCTGCTTCAGGTCGTACACGCCGAGGCCGACGAGGGCGACGGGGATGATGATCCACAGCCAGGACAGCACGTGGATCGACGCGAGTGCGGCCGCCGCGATGAGCAGCAGGACGGCACACCACATCGCGAGGTAGCGTCGAGAAAGCATGGGGACTCCATAAGCATCTTGAAATGCCGCCATGCGTTCGCTGCGCGGCGGCGCGCCGGCCGCGGCGGAATCGTGTTCCGCCGGGCGCGGCGTGCCGCAAGTCTAAACCGAATGGATGTCAGCGTGCTTCGGCAAGTGCGCCGGCGGGGGCCGCGGCCGGTGCCGTCTGGCCGGGCTGGCCGGTGGCCGCGAACTCGATGATCCCGCCGCCGAGGCAGATCTCGCCGTCGTACAGCGCGGCCGACTGGCCGGGCGTGACCGCCCATTGCGCGCCGGCGAACGCGAGCGAGAAGCGTCCGTCCGCGGCCCGGGCGAACGTACAGGCCGCGTCGGCTTGCCGATAGCGTGTCTTCGCACCGCACGCGAAGCCGTCGGCCGGCGGCTCGCCCGCGACCCAGCTCACGTTGCCGGCGACCAGCTGGTGCGACAGCAGCCACGGATGATCGTGGCCCTGCACGACGTACAGCGTGTTCGACGCGATGTCCTTCGCGGCGACGAACCACGGGTCGCCGTTGCCGTCCTTGCTGCCGCCGAGACCGATGCCCTTGCGCTGGCCGAACGTATAGAACGCGAGGCCGATGTGCTCACCGACGACCTTACCGTCCGGCGTCTTCATCGGGCCGGGTTTCGTCGGAAGATAACGGTTCAGGAAATCGCGGAACGGCCGTTCGCCGATGAAGCAGATGCCGGTCGAATCCTTCTTCTTCGCGTTCGGCAGGCCGATCTGCGCGGCGATCTCGCGCACCTTCGTCTTGGGAATCTCGCCGAGCGGGAACATCGTCTTCGACAGTTGCGCCTGGTTCAGCCGGTGCAGGAAGTACGACTGGTCTTTCGTGTGGTCGAAGGCCTTCAGCAGCTCGAAGCGGCCGTCGCGCTCGCGCACGCGTGCGTAGTGGCCGGTCGCGATCATTTCCGCGTCGAGCGACATCGCATGGTCGAGGAACGCCTTGAACTTGATCTCGGCGTTGCACAGCACGTCCGGGTTCGGCGTGCGGCCGGCCGAGTATTCGCGCAGGAATTCGGCGAACACGCGGTCCTTGTATTCGGCCGCGAAGTTCACCGCTTCCACGTCGATGCCGATCAGGTCGGCGACCGACACCACGTCGATCCAGTCCTGGCGCGTCGAGCAGTATTCGCCGTCGTCGTCGTCTTCCCAGTTCTTCATGAACAGGCCGACCACGTCGTAGCCCTGTTCCTTCAGCAGCCACGCGGTCACCGACGAATCGACGCCGCCCGACATGCCCACTACTACACGGCGCTTGCTCATTTGCCTACCGCCTGACGGTCGAATGCTTCCGGGCGCGGCGCGACCGAATGCGTGTGCACGAAATCGAGCGGAATGCGCCGCCCGGCGAGATAGTCGTCGACGCAGCGCATCACCGCGGGCGAGCGGTGGCGCTCGCCGCACGCGCGCAGTTCGTCGGCGCTCATCCACAGCGTGCGGACGATGCCGTCGTCGAGCGCGTGGCCCGGCAGCGGCTCGCCGGCCGTGCCGCAGAACGTGAAGCGCAGGTAGGTCGCGCCGGCGCTGCCGGGGCGGTCGTAGTGCGCGAGATAGACGCCGACGAGCGCGGCGGGGACGAACGGATGCGCGGTTTCCTCGAGCGTCTCGCGGATCACGGCGTCGGCGAGCGTCTCGCCGGCTTCGAGATGGCCGGCCGGCTGGTTGATGCGCAGGCCCGTCGAGGTTTCTTCCTCGATCATGAGAAAGCGGCCGGCGCGCTCGACGAGCGCCGCGACGGTCACATGCGGGGTCCAGATTTCGGGTTTCATGGTTCGGCATTTTACCGGTTGCGCCCGGACGCTGCCGGCCATGTGGTTAGACGAATCCGACCCCGGTCGTTCATGCGCTGGCGGCGGGGCGCCGCATTCGCCGCGACACGCCCGGCTGGCGCGGCCTGGGTCGCGCGGCGGGCGGCCGTGGCAACCGGCCCGGGCGCCCCGCCTTTCATGGCGCGACGATCCGCGCGACCCGCACGGGCGGCGCGGCGCGTGCGAGCAGAGGGGGCCGGCACGCCTCGAGCAGGATCAACCCCCGTTTTTCACGGTGTGACGATCTGCGCGACGCAGCTGGCGATCGTGTCCCGCACGCGCACGATCGCCGGGTCGCGCTGCGTGCTCGTCCGCCAGCCGATTTCCACCGGATAGCGCGGCAACTCGACCGGGCACGCAAGCGCGCGCAGCGACGTCGACTGCGCGATCGCGCGTGCCGCGTGCGCGGGAATCGTCGCCACCGCGTCGGAACCGGCGAGCAGGTACGGCAGCGCCGCGAAATGCGTGGTCGAGGCCGCGACGCGCCGCTTGTGGCCGAGCGCGGCCAGCGCTTCGTCGACGATCCCGATCACGCCGCCCGATGACACGAGCAGGTGTTCGCGCGCGAGAAAATCGGCGAGCGCGAGCGTGCGGGGCGAACGCGCACGGCCGCCCGGATCGACCAGGCACGCGTAGCCGCCCGTCGCGACCGCGCGCCGGCTGAGGCCGTTCGCCGAAAACCCGCCCGACGCGATCGCGAGATCGACGCCGTGCCGCAGCAGCGCGTCGCCCGCGATGCCGCTGTGCGTCTGCCGGAAGATCAGCCGGATGCCCGCGGCGCCCCGCGCGACCGCGTCGATCAGCGCGCGGCCGAGCGCGATCTCGAAGTCGTCCGACAGCCCGATCGAGATCGTGCGGCCGACCCGCTCGCCACCGTCGGCCGCGATCGCGAGGCTCTCGCGGCAGCGGTCGAGCGCGTCGGACAGGATCGGCTTCAGTTCGTCCGCGCGCGGCGTCGGCGCGAGCCCGCGGCCGGTGCGCACGAACAGCGGATCGGCGTAGATCACGCGCAGCCGCGCGAGCGCCGCGCTGACGGCCGATTGCGTGAGGCCGAGCCGCAGCGCCGCACGGCTCGCGCCGCCTTCCTCGTACAGCGCCTCGAACACCTTCAGCAGGTTCAGGTCGAGTCCGGCGATATCATCCACATTCATGTCAGTTATCGTTGTATCGATTTGATCGATGAAATGATATCGATAAAGATGGCGTCACCCCTCATCGTATTGATCGGAGACGCCTTCATGTCCACCTCAGTCATCGCCGCGCTGCAGATCGGCGCATCGCCCGCCGGCACGCGCGCCACGCTCGACACGATCCTCGGCTACGAAACCGCGATCCGCGACAGCGGCGCGTCGCTCGTCGTGCTGCCCGAGGCCGTGCTCGGCGGCTATCCGAAAGGCGAGATCTTCGGCACGCGGCTCGGCTACCGGCTGCCCGAAGGCCGCGACGCGTATGCGCGTTACGCCGCGCAGGCGATCGACGTGCCGGGGCCGGAAACCGACGAGCTCGCCGCGCTGTCGCAGCGCACCGGTGCGAGCCTCGTGGTCGGCGTGATCGAGCGCGGCGGCAGCACGCTGTATTGCACGGCGCTGTTCTTCGATCCGCGCGACGGGCTCGTCGCGAAGCACCGCAAGCTGATGCCGACCGGCACCGAACGGCTGATCTGGGGCCAGGGCGACGGCTCGACGCTGCCGGTGGTCGACACGGCGGCGGGCCGCGCGGGTGCCGCGATCTGCTGGGAGAACCACATGCCGCTGCTGCGCTGCGCGATGTATGCGAAAGGCGTGCAGATCTGGTGCGCGCCGACCGTCGACGAGCGCGACCTGTGGCAAAGCTCGATGCGCCACATCGCGCACGAGGGCCGTTGCTTCGTCGTGAGCGCGTGCCAGGTGCAGCCGTCGCCGCGCGCGCTCGGCATCGACGTGCCGGGCTGGGATCCCGAGCGGCCGCTGATCCGCGGCGGCAGCGTGATCGTCGGGCCGCTCGGCGACCTGCTGACGGAACCGCTGATCGGCGAGGCCGGGCTCGTCACCGCGCGCATCGATACCGACGAACTCGTGCGGGCGCGTTACGACTTCGACGTGGTCGGGCACTATGCGCGCGCCGACGTGTTTTCGCTGCACGTCGACGAGCGGCCGAAGCGGTCGGTGGTGTTCGGGGCGTGACGGCGGCTGCCGGGGCGCGGACGCCCCGGCGCGCGAATGGCGGCGGGGGGGGGGGCTGGACGGTGGTGCGCCACGCGCGGGCCGCGGCCGCACGCATCAACGCATCGGCGCTTCCGCGATCCGCATGTAGTCGGCGATCCGCCGGCCTTCCATGTCCGGAAACTGCTCGTGCACGGTGATGTCGCCCATCCGCGCGATGTCGAAGGTGCGGAAGTCGCCGCGCAGCTCGCACCACGCGCCGATCGTCCAGCGCCCGCCCCAGTAGACGAGCCCGAGCGGCCACACGCGGCGCTGCGTGTGCGCGCCGAGCCGGTCGCGGTAGTCGAAGCTGACGATGTGGTGCGTGTCGACTGCCTGGTGGATCGCGTCGACCTTCGCGCAGAACGTCTCGTCGATATGGAACGACGGCGCGAACACCGGCAGGCGATCGAGCGCCGTGCGCTTGTCGGCCGGCATCGCGGACGCGATCTTCGCGAGGGCCGAACGCGCGCCACCCGCGAAGCGCGCGCCGCCCCAGGTCTCGAGCATCCGCGCGCCGACCGCGAGCGCCGCGAGTTCCTCGGCCGTGAACGTCAACGGCGGCAGGCTCGCGTTGCGGTTCAGCCGATAGCCGATGCCGGCTTCGCCTTCGATCGGCACCCCTGACAGTTGCAGGTCGCGCACGTCGCGATAGACCGTGCGCGGCGACACCGACAACCAGTCGGCGAGCTGCTGCGCGGTCGTGAGGCGCCGCCCGCGCAGCAGCTCGGCGATCTGGAACAGGCGGTCGGCACGGCGCGTCATGACGGCACCTCGACTCCAACGGCTACGGGGACTTCGCGATGATAGCGCCGCGCCGGCCGGATCGTGGACGCACTCAGTGGCATTTCGGCGCGTGCAACCCGACGCGGTTGCCTTCGGTATCGATCAGGTAGCCGACGTAGCCGTAGTTGTTCGGCAGCTCGACGACCGAGCCCTGCACGACGCCGCCCGCGCGTTTCGCGCGTTCGAGTGCCGCGACAACCGATTCGCCGGCGTTCAGGTACACGAGCACGCCGTTCGCACTCGGCTTCATCTGCTGCGGATCGAACACGATGCTGCCGCCCGTGCTCGATGCTTCGTGATCGAACACGGCCATCGGCACGCCGCCGATGACGTCGCGCTGCAGCGTCGTCTGCAGCACGGTTTCGTAAAAACGGATCGCCCGGTCGAAATCGAGGGACGGTATGTCGAACCACGCGATCGCGCGTTCCAGGGTTGCAGTTGCGGACGTCATGACGAGCTCCTTGTTGTTCGGGTTCTTGATGGAAACCAGCCTTGCATTGCGCCGGGATTGCAGTGTGATCGGGGGCTGCTGACAGCGTGCTGTCAGTAGTGATGGCGGTACTGACAAAAGGTGACTTCGGTGGGCGACCGCGGTGGCGTCCGGCCGGGCGGCGGCGCGCGGAAAGGCGGAAAGGCGGAAAGGCGGAAAGGCGGGAAGGCGGGAAGGCGGGGCGGCAGGAGGCCGGCGCGGCAGCATCTGCATCGAGGCCGCGCACAGCACGACGCCCGGCGGGTGCCGGGCGTCGTCAGGGTGTCAGCAGGCGGCCGCGGCGGCCGGAGCGAGGTATGAGGTGCGGGTGCGTCAGGCGTCGCCTTCCGGCGCGGCCGGGCGTGCCTTCACGCTGCCGGCGATCAGGTCGAAGCGGAACAGCCGGCATTCGAGCGCGCCGTTGAACAGCGGCGTCTTCGCCGATTCGCGCAGGCGCAGCTGGCCCGGCAGCGAGCGGTCCGACGTCAGCAGGAACGCCTGCCAGCCCGTGAAGCGTTGCTTGAGCGCATCGCCGAGCGCGTTGAAGAACTCGCTGTCAGGTGCGTCGGTGTGCGTGCGGCGGAACGCGTCGTCGTTGCCGCGGTTGCGGCCCGTTTCGCGCACCTCGCCGCGCGCGCTGCGGCCGCGGACCTCGATCCGCTCGCCGTACGGCGGGTTCGCGAGGATGATGCCCGGGCCGTCGCACGGCGGCGTCATCCCGCGCGCGTCGACCTGCTTGAGCCACACCGACGGCACGCCCGCGCGTTCGAGGTTCGCGCGCGCCTTCTCGAGCATGTCGCCCGAGATGTCGCTGCCGTACACGCCGAGCGCATCGCGCTTGCCGCGCGCCGCGCGTTTCGCGTCGAGCGCCGGGACCTTCAGGCCCTGCCATGCGGTGATGTCGTACTGCTTGAGCTTTTCGAAGCCGAAGCGGCGCTCGACGCCCGGCGCAACGCCGAGCGCGATCTGCGCGGCTTCCGCGAGGAACGTGCCGCTGCCGCACATCGGGTCGTACAGCGCGGTGCCGGGCGTCCAGCCCGTCAGGCGCAGGATGCCGGCCGCGAGGTTCTCGCGCAGCGGCGCCGCACCCTTGTCGAGGCGCCAGCCGCGCTTGAACAGCGGCTCGCCCGACGTATCGAGGTACAGCGTGCACTCGGTGGCCGTCAGGAACGCGAACACGCGCACGTCGGGCGCGCCGGTATCGATGCTCGGCCGCGAGCCGGTCTTGTCGCGCATGCGGTCGCAGATGGCGTCCTTCACGCGCAGCGTCGCGAACTCGAGGCTCTTCAGCGGCGACTTGATCGCGGTGATGTCGACGCGCAGCGTCTGCGTCGACGCGAACCAGCGTTCCCACTGCTGCTCGAGCGCGAGCGCGTAGACGTCCTGTTCGTTGCGGTACGGGCGGTGCGCGATCTTCAGCAGGATCCGGCTGGCAATGCGCGAATGGAGGTTCGCGGCCATGCCGGCGGCCCAGCCGCCGCTGAAATGGACGCCGCCCGGCACCTGCGCGCCCGCGGTGAACGGCGCGCCGTTCAGATGGCGGCCGGCGATTTCGGCCAGCTCGGCGGCAAGCGCCGCTTCGAGGCCACGCGGGCAGGGAGCGAAGAATTCGTACAGGGTGGGCGAGGACATAAGGCGGGCGAGGACGTGCAAAAGTCCACTATTGTACGCGGCGCGCGCGGCCGGGGCCGGCGTTGTGTCGGATTCGACGCGCTGGCGCCCCGCTGTGCCGCCCGGGCGCGCTGCCCCGGCTCGCGCGGCGGCGCCCGCCGGGGCGGCGCGCCGCCGTCGAAGGGTCAGTGCGAGCCCGGCTGGCCGGCGCGCGCGGCCGCGCCGCCGGTCGGCCAGAACAGCGCGGACGGCTTCGACAGCACCGTGCGGACGATCGCACCGACCAGCGCGCGCACCTTGGTGCGGCGCAGGCTGCGCGAGCGCACGGCCATCGTGAACGCGAGTGCGAAGCTCACGAGCACGTTGAGGATCGCCATGCTCAGCACGCCGGCACAGGCCCACCAGAGTTCGGGCATACTCAGCGCGCCCTTGCCGAGCACGCCGAGCGCGATCCCGATCGAGCCGGCCGACAGCGTCACGTGCCGCACCTCGAACGGGAACAGGAACACGGTGACGATCGCGGGGATCAGTCCGAGCATCAGGCCGAGGCCGACGTTGGCGACCACGCCCGCGACGTTCGACCGGCAGAAGTGCGCGAGCTTCGCGGCGCCGGCGACGCCTAGCGTGAGCCGCAGCCGGCGGTTGTACGCGAGCGCGTCGCCGACCCGGTGCAGCACGAACCAGTTGTCGGCCCAGCCCGCGAGCAGGCTCGACGCCCACAGCAGCACGCCCGTGAGCGCCGCGTAGAACGGCGTCGGACCCACCAGCGAGAACGAATGCAGCGTCGCGTGCGCCTTCTCCGGCGAGATCAGGTTCGCGTGCAGCAGGTTGCTGGCGAACAGCTGCACGAGCAGGCACACGGGCAGCACGACGAGCACGTTGCCGGAAATCGCCGCGGCCTGCGTGCGGATCAGCGCGATCACGGATGCGACGAACGTCTTCACCCCTTCGTCGTGGCCCGTGTCGTCGAGCTCGCGCGCGAGCGTCGGCGCGGTCATCGCGGGCTGCTTGGTCGCGAGCGTGAAGTGCAGGAAGTGCATCAGCATGAAGCTCGCCGCGTAGTTGACGCCCGCGAGCAGCCCTTCGAGCATCGACTGCAGGTGCGCGCCCGTGATCGCGAACTTCACGCACACGGTCGCGACGGTGACGAGGCCGCCGCCCGCGGCCATGCGCAGCATCTTCAGGTATTCGGCGCGGCCGCGCGAGATGTAGTGCTCGCCGGTGTCCGCGTTGGTCTCGACGAGCTTGCGCGCGAACAGCGAGAAGTTGCTGCGCACGAGGTGCGACACGCTCTGGCTGTTCTGGTTCGCATCGACGAGCTCGGCCGTCAGGCGCGCCATCCCGCGCAGGTCGTCGCGTGCCATCCACGCGTTGAGCAGCATTTCCGCGCGCACGATGCGCATGCGCATCCGTTCGACCTGGAACACGATGTCGACCGACACGCCGTTGCGGTACAGGTGCGCGAACACGTCGTCGACCGCGATCCGGCATTCGTCGAGCAGCACGCGCAGGTAGTTCACCTCGTGCAGCAGCTTGCTCGGGTCGCCGCCGTCCTCGACGGCCGCGTGCGCGGTCTCGACCGCGAGCATCGCGCGCGTCAGGCGGTAGAACGGCTGCGTTTCGAGCGGCTTGCGCGCGTCGTCGTCGGACAGGCGGCTGCGCACCGTCTGCGACAGGCCGGTCGAGCTGATCTGGCAGGTCAGGTTGTGCAGCGCGGCCAGCAGGTCGCGCGAGAACGAGCCGGGTTCGTGGCGCTCTTCGTCGGTGACGTCGAATGCGATCAGCTCGGCGAGGCGCGCGAGCAGGTCGTCGGGCAGTGCATCGATCCACTGCGCGTCTTCCTGCGCCGGAAACATCAGCGTGAACAGCGCCGTCAGCTCGCGGCGGTTTGGCGCGGGCGGGATCAGCGACGAGTCGATCCGCTCGAACAGCGCGCCGAAGAAGCCCGAATGTACCGGCATCCCCGCGTCGCACAGCAGCGAGATGCCGTCGCATTCGCGCAGGATCCCGCGCAGGATGCGCGCGGCGTGCGATTTCCACGCGGGATTGCGCTCGAGCACGTGGAACAGGTAGCGCAGCCGCGCATGCGCCGGATACGCGCGCGCGCTCGCGTCGCGTTCGGCCGGCGCATCCTGCGCGGCCTGCATCGCGCCGTTGCGGCGCAGCCAGTGCGCGAGCTCGATCAGCCATTCGCAGCGCTCGGCGTACGATGCGTCCGCGTCGGCGTGCGCGAGCAGTGCATCGAGCTGGTGGCCCGCATTGCGCGACGCGCGCCACTTCTTGATCAGGGTCGTCAGGGAACGAAACATAAACGGAATAGCGAAAGCCCTGGACGGGCGGGTTCGGGATGCCGGCCGGAAACGCGGCGCGGCGCAGGGGAGAGCGGTGACGCTGGTCGGGTGGCCGGACGATGCGCGGCGACCCGCGATGCGGCTGCCCCGATGCGGTGCATGCGGACACACATGCGAGCCCCGGGAGAGGCGGCGACCGGACGCGGGCAGATCACCGCCGGCTGGCGCGCACGACGGGCGGCGCGAGCCTGAAAGTGCGTAGGATCGTCAATCGTGCGCGAAAACGCAAGCCGACCGCGTTGCATGGCGCCGGTTCCGGCCGATTTTGACAAACAATGCAAAGCGGCCGTCCAGTCGACGCGTGCCGTGCAGCGCCGGCCATATCGGCGAGCGCGGCGAGGGCAGGGAGCGCGGCGAGCTCGCGTGCGCGGTGGCGCGCGCACGCGGATCGATGCCGGCGCGTGCTATCGCGCGGTGCGTGCCGACAGCAGCCGCGGCCGCAGCCGCGATCGCGCTGGACGCCGGCCCGCGCGTCGCACGTTCATGCGCCTGACTTGCCCGTCGCGCCGGCGTCGCCGCCGGGCGCCGGATTGGCCGGGCAGGGCACGACGGCCGCGGTGCCCGTCTTGTTGCCGGATGCGGTCGATGCAGCCGTCGCACCGCGCCGTGCGGCCATGGCACGCACGCCGGCCGCCGCCTGCGACGCAATCACGTCGAGCGCGCGGCGGTGGCCGGCGACGAGCGCGTCGTAGCCATCGGCGACCGGTTCCGCGACGCTCGTGCGGCACGTCATCACGGCTTGGGTAGCGAGCGAACGCACGCTCCACACCGCATCGATCGCCGCGCGCTTGGCCGGCCACGACTCGAAGCGCTGCACGTTCACGCTGATCCGGTAGACCGGCACGCCGGCCGGATACGCGGAATTCGCGACGTCGATCGTGCCGAGCTGCGCGGCGAGATCGTCCGACAGCGCGCGGCGAATCTCGTCGGCGGGCGGCGCGGCCCAGCGCTCCTGCTCGAGCACGTCGACCTGCGCGGCGTTTTTCTGCACGACGAGCTGGTTCTTCGCGACCTGTTCGGGCACGCCGACGGACGGCACCTCGATCAGGAACGCAGGGTTGGCGGGCGCGGTGCGCACGGGCGCGGCGGCGTCGGCCGGGCTCAGCGTATAGAACCGCGCGGGCGGCGAGCTGCACGCGGCGAGCGCGAGCGCGGCGAAGACTGCCGCCGCGCCGCTCGCGAGCACGTTCACGCGTGTCGTCGTCATGGTTGATCTCCTGGCTTGCCCTTGAGCAGCGATTCGGGATGGCGCTCCAGATAGTCGGCGAGCGCGTTCAGCGATTGCAGCGTGCGCGTGAGCTCCTTCAGCGCGCCGCGCACGTCGGACTGCAGCGGCGAATCCTGCTGCAGCGTCGCCTCGGCGGTCGAGAAGGTCTGCTTCGCGGCCGACAGCGTGTCGCGCGCTTCCGGCGCGACCTGCGTGTCGAGCTGCTTGAACAGCTTGTCGGCGTTCGACAGCGCGCTGTTCAGGTTCGCGCCGATCTGGTCGAACGGCACCTTGTCGAGCTTCTTCGCGATGTCGGCGACCTGCAACTGCAGTTCGTCGAGCGTGTTCGGCACGGTCGGCAGCTCGAGCGGCTGGCGCGCGGTGTCGACCTTCGCGGCCGGCGCCTTCGGGAAGAAGTCGAGCGCGACGTACAGCTGGCTCGTCAGCAGGTTGCCGGTGCGCAACTGGCCGCGCAGCCCGTGTTTGACGAGGCGCTCGACGATCTCGCGGCGTCCCGGTTCGCCCTTGCGCTCGATCGTTTCGCGGAAGCGCGGGCCGAGCCGCTCCGGATACACGTTCATCGTCACCGGCATCAGGAAGTTCTTGGTCTGCGGATCGAAGTCGATGCCGATGTTCGTGACTTCGCCGAGCACGATGCCGCGGAAGTCGACCGGCGCACCGACCGCAAGCCCGCGCAGCGACTGGTTGAAGTTCATCACGACCTGCAGCGGCTGGCCGTCCGGATCGCGCATCGCGTCGGCCTCGTCGGAGCCCAGGCGGAACGTCGTGTTGTTCGGTGCCGTGGCGCCGCCGCTCTGGTTCGGCGGCGTCTGGAACGCGATGCCGCCGAGAATCACTGTCGCGAGCGATTGCGTGTTCAGCTTCAGGCCGCTCGAATCGAGCCGCAGGTCGACGCCGCTCGCCTGCCACCAGCGCGAGTTCACGCCGACGTACTGGTCGTACGGCGCGTTCACGAACACGTTGAACGTGACGCCCGTGCCGTCCTTGTCGAGCGAGAAGCCGACCACCTGGCCGACCTGCACACGGCGGTAGTAAATGGGCGAGCCGATGTCGACCGAGCCGAGCGAATCGCCGCGCAGCACGTATTGCGTGCCCTTCTGGTCGCCGGTCACGGCCGGTGGCGTCTCGAGGCCGGTGAAGTCGGTCTGCGTGTCCTGCCCGTGGCCGGCGTCGACGCCGATGTACGCGCCGGACAGCAGCGTGCCGAGCCCCGACACGCCGGTCGCGCCGATGCGCGGCCGCACGATCCAGAAGCGCGAGCCCTTGATCGCGAAGTCCTCGGCTTCCTTCTTCAGCTGCACCTGGACGAGCACGCGCGACAGGTCCTTCGACAGCTTGATCGTCTTGACCATGCCGATTTCGACGTCCTTGTACTTCACTTGCGTCTTGCCCGGCTCGAGGCCTTCCGCGGTGTGGAAGCTGATCGAGATTTCCGGGCCGCGCTCGCGCACGGACTTGATCACGAGGCCGATGCCGATCAGCGCGGCGATCAGCGGCACGAGCCAGACGAGCGACGGCAGCCAGCCGCTTTTCGTCGAGATCGTCGGATCGGGCGGCCGGGGCGCGTCGTGCTGCGGGCCTTGTGGACTATTCATGGTGTTTCCCTGAGGTTTCGACTGGATCCCAGATCAGGCGGGGATCGAACTGCATCGACGCGAGCATCGTCAGGATCACGACCGAGCCGAACGCGAGCGCGCCAGGGCCGGCCGTGATGACGGCGAGCGAACGGAAATGGACGAGCGCGACGGTGAGCGTCACGACGAAGATGTCGAGCATCGACCAGCGGCCGATCCGCTCGACGATCCGGTACAGGCGGGTGCGCTGCAGCGGCCGCCACGCGGTGCGCCGCTGCGCGCTGCTGGCGAGGATCGTCAGCACGCCGAGCTTGAGCATCGGCACGAGAATGCTGGCGACGAACACGACGACGGCGAGCGGCCAGTCGCCGGACGTCCAGAAATAGATGACACCGCTCATGATCGTGTCTTCCTGCGAGCCGACGATCGACGACGTGCGCATGATCGGCAGCAGGTTCGCCGGAATATAGAGGATCGCCGCGGCGATCAGCAGCGCCCACGTGCGCATGACGCTGTTCGGCGTACGGAAGTGAAGCGTGCTGCCGCAGCGCGTGCAATGCGCGTGCGGATGGTCGATCGTCTGCACGAGCCCGCATGCGTGGCAGCTGGCGTAGCCCTCGCGGGCGGCGGTCGGCATCGTCATTGGCGGGGGGCTTCCGGCAGCGGTGCGGCGGCGTCGGGCCGCTCGGGCGCGCGGCCGGCGCGCAGGTCGTCGGCGATGTCCCACAGCGTGCGCGGGTCGAACATCAGCACGACGGCGGTCATCAGCGTGAGCGCGCCGAACGCGAACAGCGCCGCGTCGGGCACGACGCGCGCGAGGCTCACCATCTTCACGATCGTGACGACGATGCCGAGCATGAACACCTCGATCATGCCCCACGGCCGCACGAGCTGGATCGTGCGCAGCACCAGGTCGAGACCGGGCGGCACGACGCCGCGGCGGATCGGCAGCAGCACGTAAAGCAGCGCGGCCATCTCGACGAGCGGGAACAGGACGGTCGAGCAGAACACCATCACACTGACGATCGCCATGTCCTGGTTCCACAGCGTGTCGATCGCGCCGATCAGCGTCGTCTGCACGCGCGTGCCGTTCAGGTCCATTTCGAGGATCGGGAACGTCTGCGCGATGATGAATGTCACGAGCGCCGCAACCGCAAGCGCGCTGATGCGCTCGATCTGCGTGGTGCTGTTGCGATAGAGCAGCGCGTCGCAGCGCGGACAGCGCGCGATTTCGCGACGGGCGAGGCGCGGTTTACGCAACAGTGCGTCGCATTCGTGACAGGCAATCAGGTCGTATCGTTGCATGGGAAAAGCGGTTGTGCGACGGGCGGGGGGACGCGTCGACGGGGCCGGAACCCGCGCCAATCTTACCAAAACGGTTTTTTCGGCGTGTCAACGTCCGGTTATTTCGTGACCGGCCGGTAACATGGCGCGAACGTGACGGCCGGCTGACGCGCCTGTCCTCAGAGTCCGCGCGCGTCAAAAGGTTGCGGTAGCATGGCGCCCGTGACAAGCGTCGGTCGAATTTTCCGGCCTGGCCGTTCGCTCAACTGAGGATTCCAAGATGGCATCGAATTCGCCGCCGGCCACGCCGGTACGTTACACGCAGACCGCGATCGCGCTGCACTGGCTGATCGCGCTGCTGATCATCTGCGGCTTCGCGCTCGGCTGGGTGATGACCGACATTCCCGGTTTCACGCCGACCAAGCTGAAGTACTTCTCGTGGCACAAGTGGATCGGCGTGACGGCGTTCGCGCTGGCCGTCGTGCGCGTGCTGTGGCGCGCGACGCACGCATCGCCCGCATTGCCGGGCAATACGCCGGCGTGGCAGCGCGTGGTGTCGCACGGCGTGCACGGGCTGCTGTACGTGCTGATGCTCGTGATTCCGGTCACCGGCTATCTGTACAGCTCGGCGTCGAACATCCCGGTCGTCTACCTCGGCATCGTGCCGCTGCCGCGCCTGATCGATCCCGATCCGGTGCTGAAGGAAACCTTCAAGACGCTGCACGTGTCTTTGAATTACATTTTGCTTGCGCTTGTTTCGCTGCATGTCCTTGCGGCGCTCAAGCACCAGGCGTTGGACCGCGACGGCCTGCTGTCGCGAATGCTTCCCTTTGCCAAATGAAGGATCCCATGAAAGTGTCTTTCTCCCGCTCCATGCTGACCGCGTTCGCCGCGGTGTCGCTTGTCGCATCGGCCGCGGCGCATGCCGACGTCGATCTCGCGAAGAGCAAGGTGTCCGCCGTGTCGAAGCAGATGAACGTGCCGACCGAAGGCGCCTTCAGGAAGTTCTCCGCGCAGGTGAAGTTCGACCCGGCGAAGGCCGCGCAGGGCAGCGCGCAAATGTCGATCGATATCGCGAGCTTCGACCTCGGCGACAAGATGTACAACGACCAGGTCGCGGGCAAGGACTGGTTCGACGCGAAGGCGTATCCGCAGGCGACCTTCACGTCGTCGGCGATCGCGCCGGCCGGTGGCAACAAGTACAACGTGACCGGCAAGCTGACGGTCAAGGGCAAGTCCGAGATCGTCACGGTGCCCGTCACCGTCACGCAGAGCGGCGCGACGCAGACCTTCGACGGCGTGCTGCCGATCAAGCGTTCGGCGTTCAACGTCGGCACCGGCGAGTGGAAGGACACGTCGATCGTCGCCGACGAAGTGCAGATCAAGTTCCATCTCGTCGCCACCAAGTAAGCGGCGGGCTGTCGCATCACCCGAATGCCGCGCGAGGGCGCGGCGCTGTTTCCAGGAGAAAGGATTTGAAAAAGCATCTGATCATCGCCGCAGGCGCGCTGGCCGCTTCGCTGTCGTTCTCGGCATTCGCCGACAGCGCGACGTACCAGTTCGACCCGAGCCATACGTACCCGAGCTTCGAGGCCGACCACTTCGGCGGCCTGTCGGTCTGGCGCGGCAAGTTCGACAAGTCGAGCGGCAGCGTGACGCTCGACCGCGCGGCGAAGACCGGTACGGTCGACGTGACGACCGACATCGCGTCGATCCACACGGGCAGCGCGAAGCTCGACGAACACCTGCAGACGGCCGAGTTCTTCGACGCGACCAAGTTCCCGCAAGCGAACTACAAGGGCACGATCAAGTTCGACGGCGACAAGCCGGTGTCGGTCGTCGGCAACCTGACGATGCATGGCGTCACGAAGCCGCTGACGCTGAAGATCGATTCGTTCAAGTGCATGCCGCACCCGATGCTCAAGCGTGAAGTGTGCGGCGTCGACGCAG
This sequence comes from Burkholderia sp. 22313, assembly GCF_052045245.1. NCBI lineage: Bacteria > Pseudomonadati > Pseudomonadota > Betaproteobacteria > Burkholderiales > Burkholderiaceae > Burkholderia > Burkholderia sp. 22313. The sequence continues at coordinate 72,329 of NZ_JBQEON010000009.1, read as the reverse complement.
TCGGCGAATTCAGCCGCGACGATTTCGGTCTCGACTACGGCAAGACGTACGGCTTCAAGATGAAGACGAAGCTGCTGATCACGGCTGAAGCCGTCAAGCAGTAACGTGCCCGGCCGGCGTCGTGCCGGCCCGCCGCGTGCGAACCGCCGCGCTCCCGTGACCGGGGGCGCGGCGGTTTTTTTGCGCGCCTATAATCGGCGGCACGGCGCGCGGCGCGGGAGCGGACGCGCCCGACAAAATGGATAACGACAAGGAGATCGCCGATGCATGTCGTCACGCAGTCCAGCTCCGTCGCCTCGTCGCCGCGCGTGTGGCGTGCGGTGGTCGCCGCGTCGATCGGCAACGCGCTCGAGTGGTTCGACCTCGTCGTGTACGGCTTCTTCGCGGTGACGATCTCGAAGCTGTTCTTTCCGGCCGGCAACGACACCGTGTCGCTGCTGCTCACGCTCGGCACGTTCGGCGTGTCGTTCTTCATGCGCCCGCTCGGCGCGATCGTGCTCGGCGCATACGCCGACCGCGCGGGCCGCAAGGCCGCGCTCACGCTGTCGATCCTGCTGATGATGGCCGGCACGCTGGTCATCGCGGTGCTGCCGACCTACCGGACGATCGGCGTCGCGGCGCCGCTGATTCTGGTCGCCGCGCGACTGATGCAGGGTTTCTCGGCCGGCGGCGAATTCGGCAGCGCGACCGCGTTCCTCGCCGAGCACGTGCCCGGCCGGCGCGGCTTCTTCGCGAGCTGGCAGGTCGCGAGCCAGGGGCTCACGACACTGCTCGCCGCCGGTTTCGGCACCGTGCTGAACGCGCAGCTCACGGCCGACCAGATGGCCGCGTGGGGCTGGCGCGTCCCGTTCTTCTTCGGGCTGCTGCTCGGGCCGGTTGCGTACTACATCCGCTCGAAGGTCGACGAGACGCCCGAATTCCTCGCGGCCGAAAGCACCGCGAGCCCGCTGCGCGACACGTTCGCGTCGCACAAGGCGCGGCTCGTCGCCGCGATGGGCGTGGTCGTGCTCGGCACCGTCGCGACCTATCTCGTGCTGTTCATGCCGACCTACGGCGTGAAGCAGCTTGGCCTCGCACCGTCGGCCGCGTTCGCGGCGATCCTCGTCGTCGGCGTGATCCAGATGGCGTTCGCGCCGCTCGTCGGCCACTGGTCGGATCGTTATGGCCGCGTGCGCGTGATGCTCGCGCCGGCGGTCGGCATCCTCGTGCTGATCTATCCCGCGTTCGCGTATCTCATCGCGCATCCGGGCTTCGGCACGCTGATCGCGTTGCAGGTGCTGCTCGCGTTCCTGATGACCGGCTATTTCGCGGCGCTGCCGGGGCTGCTGTCCGAGGTGTTTCCGGTGCAGACGCGCACGACCGGGATGTCGCTCGCGTATAACGTCGCGGTCACGATCTTCGGCGGCTTCGGGCCGTTCATCATCGCGTGGCTGATCCGCGCGACCGGGATGAAGACCGCGCCGAGCTTCTACCTGATGTTCGCGGCCGTGTTGAGCCTCGCGGCGCTGATCGTGCTGCGCCGGCGGTTCGGGTTTCGGTGAGAGGCGGGGCGCGGCGGCGCGTCAGGGCTCGCCGCGCTTGCAGACCGGCTGCGCCGGCATCAGCTGCGCGGGTGCATCGATCGTTTGCACCGGGCGTCCGGCGAGCCGCTTCGCGCCCGCCGGACGCGGCTTGACGATCGCCCGTGCCGGCGTGAAGGTCAGCATCGTGTGGCGGCCCGCGCCACCATCGACAATTTTAAAGCCAGGCTGTCGTCCCGCTGCGTTCGCTTGATCCCTTGCTCCACTTTGCACCGCTTCGCTTCGGCGAAGAAGTATCAACCTATTTCAGGACGGGTCACGCCCATGAAAAAAGGCCGGCCCACGAGGGACCGGCCTTCTGGAAGCAGCCGAAACGGCGCGGCGCTTAAACCTGCGCGCCCGCGTTCGGATCGTCCGGATCGTGCGCGCCCTTCTTTTCCTTGATCAGGTCTTCGCGCTTGATGCCGAGCCACATCGCGAGCGAGCCCGCGACGAACACCGACGAGTAGATGCCGAACATGATGCCGACCGTCAGCGCGAGCGCGAAGTAGTGCAGCGTCGGGCCGCCGAAGAAGAACATCGACAGCACCATCATTTCCGTCGACGTGTGCGTGATGATCGTCCGCGACATCGTGGTCGTGATCGCGTGGTTGATCACTTCCTGCACGCTCATCTTGCGTTCGCGGCGGAACGTTTCGCGGATCCGGTCGAAGATGACGACCGACTCGTTGACCGAGTAGCCGAGCACCGCGAGGATGGCCGCGAGCACCGCCAGCGAGAACTCCCACTGGAAGAACGCGAAGAAGCCGAGAATGATCACGACGTCGTGCAGGTTGGCGATGATGCCGGCGACCGCGTACTTCCATTCGAAGCGGAACGACAGGTAGATCACGATGCCGATCACGACGCACGCGAGCGCGGCCAGGCCGTCGGTCGCGAGTTCGCGGCCGACCTGCGGGCCGACGAACTCGACGCGCTGCAGCGACACGTCGGGGCTCTGCGCCTTCAGCGCGGTCATCACCTGGTCGCTCTGCTGCGCGGACGTGAGGCCTTCCTTCAGCTGCAGGCGGATCAGCACGTTGCGCGACGTGCCGAAGTTCTGCACCTGCGCATCGGCGTAGCCGAGCTTGCCGAGCGTGTCGCGCACGGGTTCGAGCTGCGCGGCCTGCTGATACTGGACCTCGATCACCGTACCGCCGGTGAATTCGACGGACAGGTGCAGCCCGCGGTGGAACAGGAAGAACACGGCGGCGAGGAACGTGACCAGCGAGATCACGTTGAACACCAGCGCGTGCCGCATGAACGGAATGTCTTTACGGATGCGGAAAAATTCCATGGCTTCGTCTCCGGGGCCTTATTGGGTCGAGCCCGGTTTCTTCGGCGACACGCCTTGCTGCGCGCGGTTGCGCAGTTGCGGCTTGCCGGCGCGCGGTGCGTTGCCCTTCGCGGGCGCGGCGAGCTTTGCGGCGCGCGCGGTGTCGGTCGATGCGTCGGCCGCGTCGAACGCTGCACCGGCGGCACCGGCTGCGGCACCTTCCGGCTTCCACACCTGGCCGATCGCGAGCGACTTCAGTTTCTTGCGGCCGCCGTACCAGAGGTTGACGATCCCCCGCGAGAAGAACACCGCGGAGAACATCGACGTCAGGATGCCGAGGCAGTGCACGATCGCGAACGCGCGAACCGGGCCCGAGCCGAACGCGAGCAGCGCGAGGCCGGCGATCAGCGTCGTGACGTTCGAGTCGAGAATCGTCGCCCACGCATGCGCGTAGCCGGACTGGATCGCGAGCTGCGGCGGCTGGCCGGCGCGCAGTTCTTCACGCACGCGCTCGTTGATCAGCACGTTCGAGTCGATCGCCATGCCGAGCGCGAGCGCGATTGCCGCGATACCCGGCAGCGTCAGCGTCGCCTGCATCAGCGACAGCACCGCGACGAGCAGCAGCAGGTTCACCGACAGGCCGATCACCGAGACCACGCCGAACAGCATGTAGTACGCGACCATGAACACGGCGATCGCGCAGAAGCCCCAGATCACCGAGTGGACGCCCATCTTGATGTTGTCCGCGCCGAGGCTCGGGCCGATCGTGCGTTCCTCGATGATGTCCATCGGGGCGGCGAGCGAACCGGCGCGCAGCAGCAGCGCGAGGTCGGCCGCGGCCTGCGGCGTCGGCTGGCCCGTGATCTGGAAGCGGTCGCCGAGTTCGGACTGGATCGTCGCGACCGTCAGCACTTCGCCCTTGCCCTTCTCGAACAGCACCATCGCCATCGGCTTGCCGATGTTGTCGCGCGACACCGTGCGCACCGCGCGGCCGCCCGCCGAGTCGAGGCGGATGTTGACCGACGGACGCTGGTGTTCGTCGAAGCCGGCCGACGCGTCGATGATGCGGTCGCCGGTGAAGATCACGTCCTTCTTCAGCAGCACGGGCACCTGGTTGCCCTGCGTGAACAGCTCCTCGCCCGGCGGCACGGGGTCGCTCGGGTTCGGGTGCGTGTTGAGCGGGTCGGCGAGGCGAGCCTCGAGCGTCGCGGTACGGCCGATGATGTCCTTCGCCTTCGCGGTGTCCTGCACGCCCGGCAGTTCGACGACGATACGGTCGTTGCCTTGCTGTTGCAGGATCGGCTCCGACACGCCGAGTTCGTTCACGCGGTTGTGGAGCGTGGTCAGGTTCTGCTTGAGCGCGGCGTCCTCGACGGACTTCTGCACGGCCGGCGTGAACGTGCCGACGACTTGCGTGCCGCCGCCGCCGGGCTGGGTCGCCCATTGCAGTTCGGTGACGGACGCGGCGAGCACCTTGCGCGCGTCTTCGGCGGTTTGCGCATCGCTGAAGTTGACGACGACGGACTGGTCGACGCGGCTCACGCCACCGTCGCGGATGTTCTTGTCACGCAGCAGCGTGCGGGCGTCGGACGCGTCGGAGTCGAGCTTCTTCGTGAGCGCGCCCGTCATGTCGACCTGGAGCAGGAAGTGCACACCGCCGCGCAGGTCGAGGCCGAGATACATCGGCAGCGCGTGCAGCGCGGTCAGCCAGCGCGGCGACGCGCTCTGCAGGTTCAGTGCGACGACGTACTGCGGATCGTTCGGATCGGCGTTCAGCGACTTCTGCAGCAGGTCCTTGACGCGCAGCTGCGTATCGGTGTCCTTCAGGCGCACGCGGATGTTCGCGTTGGACGCCGTGTTCTCGAAGGTGACGTCGTCCGGCGTGATCTGCGCGGAGGCGAGCGCGGATTCGACCTGGGTCAGCGTGGTCGAGTCGAGCTTGACCGTGGCCTTGCCGCTCGACACCTGCACCGCCGGCGCTTCGCCGAAGAAGTTGGGCAATGTGTACAGAAAGCCGATGGCGAGCGCCACGACCATCACGACATATTTCCAGATTGGATAACGATTCATGAGGGGGCCGAACGGGTGGTTGGCGTGAAAGCGTCGCGTCCGGCGCCGCGGCGGCCCGCTCTCTCAGGCGGGCACGGCGCGGGGAGCCGGACGCTCGGTGAAAGCCTTACAGCGACTTGATCGTGCCCTTCGGCAGAATGGTCGTGACGGCAGCCTTCTGCACGGTGATTTCGGTGCCTGCGGCGATTTCGACGCCGATGTAGCCTTCGGTGACCTTCGTCACCTTGCCGACGAGGCCGCCGCTCGTGACGACTTCGTCGCCCTTCGCCATGGCCGACAGCATGTTGCGGTGTTCCTTCTGGCGCTTCATCTGCGGACGAATCATGATGAAGTACAGCACGGCGAACATCAGGATGAGCGGCAGGAAGCTCATCAGGCTCGATTCGGCGCCACCGGCACCTTGCGCGAAGGCATTGGAAATGAACGGCACGTTGGTCTCTCCGTAGGGGAAGATCGAAAAATAAGCCGGTTATTCTACCACCGGCCCCATCCGCAAACGGCGCAGCAAATGCGCTTTCGGATCAAGCTGTTAAAGCATGAAACGTCACCATTGCGACGCGTCTGGAAAGGTAATTGTAATATTTGGCGGTTGCGACTGGCACCTTGAACGCGTTATTTAGTACGAGTCCTATGTGACTTGTCGCGGTGCGGGCAGCGGTGCGGCCCGCCCGTCAGTCGACCCCTCTCGCCCGATCCTCCGCAAAGCGCTGGCGGAACGCGTCGAACGTATGGGTCTCGATCGCGTCGCGGATCTCGCTCATCAGCTGCAGGTAGTAGTGCAGGTTGTGGATCGTGTTGAGCTGCGCGCCGAGGATTTCGCCGACGCGGTGCAGGTGATGCAGGTAGCCGCGCGAGAAGTTCTGGCACGTGTAGCAGGTGCAGCTTGCATCGAGCGGCTTCAGCGAGTTCTTGTGCGTCGCGTTGCGGATCTTCACGTCGCCGAAACGCGTGAACAGCCAGCCGTTGCGCGCGTTGCGGGTCGGCATCACGCAGTCGAACATGTCGATGCCGTTCGAGACGCCCTCGACCAGGTCCTCCGGCGTGCCGACGCCCATCAGGTAGTGCGGCTTGTTGGCCGGCAGCTTCGGGCCGACGTGACGCAGCACGCGCATCATGTCTTCCTTCGGCTCGCCGACCGACAGCCCGCCGATCGCGAGGCCGTGGAAGCCGAGCTCCGACAGGCCCGCGAGCGACTCGTCGCGCAGGTCCTCGAACATCCCGCCCTGGACGATCCCGAACAGCGCATTCGGGTTGCCGAGCCGGTCGAACTCGTCGAGCGAGCGCTTCGCCCAGCGCAGCGACATGCGCATCGAGTCGGCCGCTTCCTTGTGCGTGGTCGGCACGCCGTTGGTCGCGTACGGCGTGCATTCGTCGAACTGCATCACGATGTCGGAGTTCAGCACCTTCTGGATCTGCATCGACACTTCCGGCGACAGGAACAGCTTGTCGCCGTTGATCGGCGACGCGAACGTGACGCCGTCCTCGGTGATCTTGCGCAGGTCGCCGAGCGAGAACACCTGGAAGCCACCCGAGTCGGTCAGGATCGGCTTGTTCCAGCCCATGAAGCCATGCAGGCCGCCGTGCGCGTCGATCGTGTCGAGGCCCGGGCGCAGCCACAGGTGGAACGTGTTGCCGAGGATGATCTGGGCCTTGATCTCGTGCAGCTCGCGCGGCTGGATCGCCTTCACCGTGCCGTACGTGCCGACCGGCATGAAGATCGGCGTTTCGACCACGCCGTGGTTGAGCTTCACGCGGCCGCGGCGCGCATGGCCGTCGGTCGTCAGCAGTTCGAACTCGAGCCCGTTCGCGGGGCGGTCCTGCACGGGAGCGTGCGTGTGAGCGTGCGTATCGTGGGATGAGCCTTCGGTCATCGCGTCATTCTCCTTGCAACCGGAAAACAGTCCGGCGCATGTTGGAAGCGCCGCCGGGAACCCGGCGACGGGGAAAAGCGGGCGCGCGCCATCGTTGCGCGCGCAGCGGAAATTCGGCGCACGACGGCGATGCGGTGCGCCGGCCGTCGTGCATGTCGGGCCTGCGACGCTTACGCGCGCGGCGCCTCCGGCGTGTCGCGCCGCGTGAGCAGCATCGCGTCGCCGTAGCTGAAGAAGCGGTAGCGTTCGTCGATCGCGTGCCGGTACGCGGCGCGGATCGTCTCGACGCCCGCGAATGCGGACACCAGCATCAGCAGCGTCGATTTCGGCAGGTGGAAGTTCGTGACGAGCCGGTCGACGACCCGGAAACGGTAGCCGGGCGTGATGAAGATGTCGGTCTCGGCCTGCGTTGCCGCGAGCGGGCGGCCCGCTGCGTCGGCGCTGCGGGCCGCGGCTTCGAGCGCGCGCATCGACGTCGTGCCGACGGCGATCACGTTGCCGCCGCGTGCGCGGGTCGCGGCGATCTTGTCGACGAGCGACTGCGGCAGGTCGTACCACTCGCTGTGCATCTTGTGCTCGGCGATGTTCTCGACCCGCACCGGCTGGAACGTGCCGGCGCCCACGTGGAGTGTCAGTGTCGCGCGCTCGATGCCCATCGCGTCGAGCTTATCGAGCAGCGGCTGGTCGAAATGGAGCCCGGCCGTCGGCGCCGCGACCGCGCCCGGATTGCTCGCGTACACGGTCTGGTAGCGCGTCTCGTCGTTCGCATCGGCGTCGTGCTCGATGTACGGCGGCAGCGGCAGGCGGCCGTGCTGCTCGATCAGCGTGAGGCACGGCTGCGGGAAGTGCAGCGTGAAGAACGGCTCGACGCGCTCGCCGACCGTCACGTCGAACGCGTCGGCCAGGCGCAGCGTCGTGCCGGCGCCCGGCGACTTGCTCGCGCGGATCTGCGCGAGCGCCGTGTGCGTGCCGGTCACGCGCTCGATCAGCACCTCGATCTTGCCGCCGCTGGCCTTCTGGCCGAAGAAGCGTGCCTTCAGCACTTTGGTATCGTTGAACACGAGCAGGTCGCCGGGCGCGATGCACGACGGCAGCTCGGCGAAACGGCGGTCGACGAGGCGCGCGGGCTCGACGGTGCGGTCGACCTCGAGCAGGCGGCTCGCGGTGCGGTCGGGCAGCGCGGTTTGCGCAATCAGCTCGGGCGGCAGATTGAAATCGAAATCGGAAAGCGTGAACATGCGGGCTGGTTCGAAACGGCCGGCGGGCGCCGCCGACAAGGCGGAAACGCGTAAATGGGGCGCGCGAGCCGCTATGATGGCGGGATGCGCGGCCTGGCCGGCGTCGTTCGTTCGGACGACGTGAAAGCCGCTATTGTACTTGCCTTGCGAAGCACCCAGACGATCCGATGCCAGTGTCACCACGCCGTTCCACCGCCGCCGTTGCCGATTCCGCCGATCCGCTCGACGCGGACGATGCCGCGCCACCCGTGCAAAACGCGGGGGAGCGCGCGGTGCCGCGCAGTGCGGCATCGCGTCGCGCGGGCCCGAAGCGCGGCGCCGACGGGCGGCTCGCGCAGCCGGCGGCCGCCGCGCCCGACGTCGAGCCGGCCGCGGGCGGCGACGAAGCGGGCGCATCCGGTACGAAGCGCAAGAAAAAGCCGGTTGCCGACAAACCCGTGAAGACCGCCGACAAGCTCGCGAAGCTCGGCCTCACGCGCTCGATCGATCTCGTGCTGCATCTGCCGATGCGCTATGAGGACGAAACCACGCTCACGCCGATCGGGGAACTGCTGCCCGGCGGCATCGCGCAGACCGAAGGCGTCGTGTTCGACAACGAGGTCGCGTATCGGCCGCGTCGCCAGCTCGTCGTGAAGATCCAGGACGACGACGGCGAGCACCTCGTCCTGCGCTTCCTGAATTTCTACGGCTCGCAGGTCAAGCAGATGGCCGTCGGCCAGCGGCTGCGCGTGCGCGGCGACGTGCGCGGCGGCTTCTTCGGGATGGAGATGGTGCATCCGGCGGTGCGCGTCGTCGAAGCCGATGCGCCGCTGCCGCAGGTGCTCACGCCCGTCTATCCGAGCACGGCCGGCGTGTCTCAGGCATACCTGCGCAAGGCGATCGAGAACGCGGTCGAGCGCACGCCGCTGCCCGAGCTGCTGCCGCCCGAGATCGAGCGCGACTACCTGAAGCCGCTCGGCGTGCCGACGCTCGCGCAGGCCGTGCGGATCCTGCACCACCCGGGCGTCGATTCCGACGAAGCCGCGCTGATGGACGGCTCGCATCCGGCGTGGACGCGCATCAAGTTCGAGGAATTGCTCGCGCAGCAGCTGTCGCTCAAGCGCGCGCACGAAGAGCGCCGCACGCGTGCGGCGCCCGCGATGCCGCGCCGCACCCCGGCCGATCCCGACGCGCTCACCACGCGCCTCTACGCGGCGCTGCCGTTCACGCTGACCGGCGCGCAGTCGCGCGTCGTCGACGAGATCGCGCACGACCTCACGCTCGCGCACCCGATGCAGCGCCTGCTGCAGGGCGACGTCGGCAGCGGCAAGACGGTCGTCGCGGCGCTGGCGGCCACGCAGGCGATCGATGCCGGCTACCAGGCCGCGCTGATGGCGCCGACCGAAATCCTCGCGGAACAGCACGCGCGCAAGCTGCGCGCGTGGCTCGAACCGCTCGGCGTGTCGGTCGCCTGGCTCGCGGGCAGCCTGAAGGCGAAGGAGAAGCGCGCGGCGGTCGAGGCCGCGGCGCTCGGCACCGCGCAGCTCGTGATCGGCACGCACGCGATCATCCAGGACACGGTCGAATTCGCGCGGCTCGGCCTCGTGATCGTCGATGAGCAGCACCGCTTCGGCGTCGAGCAGCGTCTCGCGCTGCGCGCGAAGGCGGCGAACGCGGCCAACGGCGCGCGCGATTTCCAGCCGCACCAGCTGATGATGTCGGCCACGCCGATTCCGCGCACGCTCGCGATGACGTATTACGCGGATCTCGAGGTGTCGACGATCGACGAATTGCCGCCGGGTCGCACGCCGGTGCTCACGCGCGTCGTCGGCGACGCGCGGCGCGAGGAGGTGATCGCCCGCGTGCGCGAGGCCGCGCTGACCGGCCGCCAGGTGTACTGGGTGTGCCCGCTGATCGAGGAGAGCGAGACGCTGCAGCTGCAGACGGCCGTCGAGACCTACGAGACGCTGGCCGCGGCGCTGCCCGAACTGAAGGTCGGGCTCGTGCACGGGCGCTTGTCGCCGGCCGACAAGGCGGCCGTGATGGAAGCCTTCACGCGCAACGACGTGCAACTGCTCGTCGCGACGACCGTGATCGAGGTCGGCGTCGACGTGCCGAATGCGTCGCTGATGGTGATCGAACACGCGGAGCGCTTCGGCCTCGCGCAGCTGCACCAGTTGCGCGGCCGCGTCGGGCGTGGCACCGCGGCGTCGGTGTGCGTGCTGCTGTACACCGGGCCGCTGTCGCTCACGGGCCGCGAGCGGCTGAAGACGATGCGCGAGACGACCGACGGCTTCGAGATCGCGCGGCGCGACCTCGAGATCCGCGGTCCCGGCGAATTCCTCGGCGCGCGCCAGTCGGGCGCGGCGATGCTGCGCTTCGCGAACCTCGAGACCGACGGCTGGCTGATCGATCCGGCCCGCGACGCGGCGGCGCGTCTGATCGCCGCGTATCCCGACGTCGTCACGCAGCACCTCGCGCGCTGGCTCGGCGCGCGGGAGCAGTATCTGAAGGCCTGATCCGCGCATTCGGGGCCGGATTTAAAATCGCCATTCGATACTCGTTCGCGTAGCGCGATGCAGAGAAACTTGGCGAACCGGTGCCAGTGGGTGTATAAATTAAACCTATCGCCTGTATATCTCTGATTGACCCACAATGACCCTGACTGAATTGAAATACATCGTCGCGGTCGCGCGCGAGCGGCACTTCGGTCGCGCGGCCGAAGCATGCTTCGTGAGCCAGCCGACGCTATCGGTGGCGATCAAGAAGCTGGAAGACGAGCTGAACGTGCAGATTTTCGAGCGCGGCGCGAGCGAAGTGAGCGTGACCCCGATCGGCGACCAGATCGTCACGCAGGCGCAGCGCGTGCTCGAGCAGACCTTCGCGATCAAGGAGATCGCGAAACAGGGCAAGGACCCGCTCGTCGGCCCGTTCCGTCTCGGCGTGATCTACACGATCGGGCCGTACCTGCTGCCCACGCTCGTCAAGCAGATGATCCAGCGGGTGCCGCAGATGCCGCTGATGCTGCAGGAGAACTACACGCTCAAGCTGCTCGAACTGCTGAAGCAGGGCGAGATCGACGCCGCGATCATGGCGCTGCCGTTCCCCGAAACGGGCCTGATGGTGCGGCCGCTGTACGACGAGCCGTTCGTCGTTGCGCTGCCGGCCGGCCATCCGTGGGAGAAGCGCGACGAGATCGACGCCGAGGACCTGAAGCAGGAAACCATGCTGCTGCTCGGCAACGGCCACTGCTTCCGCGATCACGTGCTCGGCGTGTGCCCGGAACTGATGCGCTTCTCGCAGACGGCCGACGGCATCCAGAAGACGTTCGAAGGCTCGTCGCTCGAAACGATTCGCCACATGGTCGCGAGCGGTGTCGGCATCACGGTGCTGCCGCGGATGTCGGTCGCCGAGGTCGGCCCGCGCGCGAACGGCCCCGACGCCGAGCTGCTGTCGTACGTGCCGTTCAACGAACCGGTGCCCGATCGGCGCGTCGTGCTGGTGTGGCGCAAGAGCTTCACGCGGATGCCCGCGATCGATGCGATCAGCGAGGCGATCGCCGCGTGCGAACTGCCGGGCGTCGCGAAGCTCGACATGCCGGCGACGATGAACTGAGCCGCGTGCGGCGCGCTTGAAGATGGCTGATGAACGGGGTCTTGCGACCCCGTTTATTTTTATCTATCACATAGATTAAATTAATCAAATTCAAATATTCGATAGATGAATCTAGAATCTTTCCCATGGGTCGGCGTCATGGCGACAAGCCCGGTCCGCACGGTAAATGCAAGCGTCAAAGGAGGATGTCATGATGCGGTCGGTACTGCAGCGTGCGCAGCGGAACATCCCGTCGCGCGACGTGGTCGTAAATCGTGCCAGGGCCGCGGCCCGCAGCCTGCGCCCGATTGCGTTCGCGTATCTGGCGGACCGCGTGTACGGCGGATGAGTGCCGCCGCATGCCGGCGTCGTGTACGTCCCGACCGCGTTCGTTCCGATTTACCCGCCGTTCAGCCTTGAGGGAGCCATGCATGGCCGAAGTGCGGAGGCCCGCATCGACGGCCGCGCCTGACACCCCGTAGCACGACAGGACCAACCGGTTCCGTTTCATCCCCCCGCAATGCTCCACGAACCGCGCCCGGCAAGTGGGGGCTTACGAGCAAGCAAAGGAGAAAAAGCATGTCGACCGAATCGAAATGTCCGTTCAACCATACGGCGGCCGGCGGCACGTCGAACCAGGACTGGTGGCCGAACCAGCTGAACCTCGACATCCTGCACCGGCACTCGGCGCTGTCGGATCCGATGGACCCGGATTTCGACTACGCGGAAGCATTCAAGAAGCTCGACCTCGCGGCGGTGAAGCGCGACCTGCAGGCGCTGATGACGACGTCGCAGGACTGGTGGCCGGCCGACTTCGGCCACTACGGCGGCCTGTTCATCCGGATGGCCTGGCATAGCGCCGGTACGTACCGGACCGCTGACGGCCGCGGCGGCGCGGGCGGCGGGCAACAGCGCTTCGCGCCGCTGAACAGCTGGCCGGACAACGCGAACCTCGACAAGGCGCGCCGGCTGCTGTGGCCGATCAAGCAGAAGTACGGCCGCAACATCTCGTGGGCCGACCTGCTGATCCTGATCGGCAACGTCGCGCTGGAATCGATGGGCTTCAAGACCTTCGGCTACGCGGGCGGCCGTGCGGACACATGGGAACCGGACGACGTCTACTGGGGTTCGGAAAAGATCTGGCTGGAACTGAGCGGCGGCCCGAACAGCCGTTACTCGGGCGACCGTGATCTCGAGAACCCGCTCGCCGCGGTGCAGATGGGCCTCATCTACGTGAACCCGGAAGGCCCGGACGGCAACCCCGACCCGGTCGCGGCGGCACGCGACATCCGCGAGACGTTCGCGCGGATGGCGATGAACGACGAAGAGACCGTCGCGCTGATCGCCGGCGGCCACACGTTCGGCAAGACGCACGGCGCGGGCCCCGCATCGAACGTGGGTGCGGAACCGGAAGCGGCGGGCATCGAGCAGCAGGGCCTCGGCTGGAAGAGCGCCTATGCATCGGGCACGGGCCGCGATGCGATCACGAGCGGCCTCGAAGTCACGTGGACGTCGACGCCGACGCAGTGGAGCAACGACTTCTTCACGCACCTGTTCAGCTACGAATGGGAACTGACGAAGAGCCCGGCCGGTGCGCACCAGTGGGTCGCGAAGGATGCCGACGCGGTGATTCCGGATGCGTTCGATGCGTCGAAGAAGCATCGCCCGACGATGCTGACGACCGACCTGTCGCTGCGCTTCGACCCGGCCTACGAGAAGATCTCGCGCCGCTTCTACGAGAATCCGGCCGAGTTCGCCGACGCGTTCGCACGCGCGTGGTTCAAGCTCACGCACCGCGACATGGGTCCGCGTGCCCGCTATCTCGGCCCGGAAGTGCCGGCCGAGCAATTGCTGTGGCAGGACCCGGTACCGGCCGTCGATCACAAGCTGATCGATGACGCGGACGTCGCGGCGCTGAAGGCGAAGGTGCTTGCGTCCGGCCTGTCGGTCGCGCAGCTGGTCTCGACCGCCTGGGCGTCGGCCTCGACGTTCCGCGGTTCGGACAAGCGCGGCGGCGCGAACGGTGCGCGCATCCGCCTCGCGCCGCAGAAGGACTGGGACGTGAACCAGCCGGCCGCGCTCGCCAAGGTGCTGGAGACGCTCGAGGGTGTGCGGAAGGCGTTCAACGACGCGCAAACGGGCGGCAAGAAGGTGTCGCTCGCCGACCTGATCGTGCTGGCCGGTGCGGCCGGCGTCGAACAGGCCGCGAAGCGCGCCGGTGTCGCGGTGACGGTGCCGTTCGCACCGGGCCGCACGGACGCGTCGCAGGCGCAGACCGACGTCGACGCGATGGCCGTGCTCGAACCGGTTGCGGACGGCTTCCGCAACTATCTGAAGCGCGCGTACAAGACGCCGGCCGAGGCGCTGCTGGTCGACAAGGCGCAACTGCTGACGCTGACGGCGCCCGAGATGACCGTACTGGTCGGCGGCCTGCGCGTGCTGGGCGCGAATGTCGGCGATTCGAAGCATGGCGTGTTCACCGACCGTCCTGGCACGCTGTCGAACGACTTCTTCGCCAACCTGCTCGACATGGGCACGGAGTGGAGGCCGGTGTCGGCCGCGAACGACGTGTTCGAAGGGCGCGACCGCGCGACGGGCCAGGTCAAGTGGACCGGCACGCGCGTCGACCTGATCTTCGGCTCGCATTCGCAGCTGCGTGCGCTGGCCGAGGTGTACGGCAGCGCGGACGCGAACGAGAAGTTCGTGCGCGATTTCGTCGCGGCCTGGAACAAAGTGATGAACCTCGACCGTTTCGACCTCGCGTGAGTGGCGTGAATGGCGTGACGCACTAGCGCAGTCACGTTGCAACGTGAAACGGCCGGTCGCACGACCGGCCGTTTTTTCTTCCGGTTCAAGGTTTTGTTGAAGGAGTGACGACCATGACGCAAATGATGCTGAACATGCGCGCCGCATTCACACCGGCCGAGCTGGCACGGCGCATCGCCGGTTTCGCGATCGTCATCGGCGGTGCGGCCGAGCTGGGTGCGCAGGCGCTGCACGCGCTCGCGCCCCTCGTGTCGAGCGCCGGCGGCTGAGCGCGGCGCTGCGCGAACGCATGCCGAGCGATGCGGCATGCGGATTGCTCGCCGCATTTTCGCCGGTTCAACATTTCGAATGAGGAGTCCCGAAGATGGCCAGGAAAGGCAACGCCACGCAGATCAACATCGGCATCAGCGACAAGGACCGCAAGAAGATCGCGGACGGCCTGTCGCGCCTGCTTGCCGATACGTTTTCGCTGTACCTGAAGACCCACAACTTCCACTGGAACGTCACGGGTCCGATGTTCAATACGCTGCACCTGATGTTCGAGGAGCAGTACAACGAACTGTGGCTCGCGGTCGACTCGGTCGCGGAGCGCATTCGCACGCTCGGCGTCGTCGCGCCGGGCACGTTCGCGGAGTTCGCGAAGCTGTCGTCGGTGCCGGAAGCGAACGGCGTGCCGGCGGCCGAAGCGATGATCCGCGAGCTCGTCGAAGGGCACGAGACGGTCGTGCGCACCGCGCGCGAAATCTTCCCGATCGCCGACGCGGCGAGCGACGAGCCGACCGCCGACCTGCTGACGCAGCGTCTGCAGACGCATGAAAAGACCGCGTGGATGCTGCGGTCGCTACTCGCGTAAATCAGGTGTGGCCGGGTCGTGCGCCGTCCGGCCGGTTTCCGCGGGCGATCGGCGAATGGTCGGAGGATAGTCAGCGGGTGTCCCGACGTCGACCCGGGGCCGGGCTGCCCGCATCGGCGGCGAATGCCGGGCAGGGCAGATTACGCACTGCACATGTATCTGTCCCTTGATTGATGCGGGCGGCCGTCCGGCCCCTCGCGGCAGGCTTGCGCGGCCGACGCGCGCCGTGGCACCCGGCCGCGGGCCGTTCCGACATGACGTGGACCGCCGCTCGGCTCTAAAATGCCGGGATTCTCTTCCCGGTGCTTCGCCATGCTTGCCCGCTTTCCCCTGTATCTGCGGCTCGTCCGGATGGACAAGCCGATCGGCAGCCTGCTGCTGCTGTGGCCGACGCTCAACGCACTGTGGATCGCGTCGGACGGCCATCCGCGCTGGCCGCTGCTCGTGATCTTCACGCTCGGCACGCTGCTGATGCGCTCGGCCGGCTGCGCGATGAACGACTACGCCGACCGCGATTTCGATCGCCACGTGAAGCGCACGGCCGACCGGCCGCTGACGTCGGGCAAGATTCGCGCATGGGAAGCGGTCGCGATCGCGGTGGGGCTGTCGTTCATCGCGTTCCTGCTGATCCTGCCGCTCAACACGCTGACGAAGGAACTGTCGGTCGTCGCGCTGTTCGTCGCCGGCTCGTATCCGTTCATGAAGCGTTTCTTCGCGATTCCGCAGGCGTATCTCGGCATCGCGTTCGGCTTCGGCATCCCGATGGCGTTCGCGGCCGTGCAGGACACGGTGCCGATGCTCGCGTGGGTGATGCTGATCGCGAACATCTTCTGGTCGGTCGCGTACGACACCGAATACGCGATGGTCGATCGCGACGACGACATCAAGATCGGCATTCGCACGTCCGCGCTGACGTTCGGCCGCTTCGACGTCGCGGCCGTGATGGCGTGCTATGCGGTGACGCTCGGCATCTACGTGTGGATCGGCGTGACGCTCGGTTTCGGCCTCGTGTACTGGGCCGGCTGGGCCGCGGCGCTCGGCTGCGCGCTGTATCACTACACGCTGATCAAGGGCCGCGAGCGGATGCCGTGCTTCGCGGCGTTCCGGCACAACAACTGGCTCGGCGGCGTGCTGTTCGCGGGGATCGCCGCGCACTACCTGCTGACGGGGCCGGCGGCCAACTGACGCAGCACGCGCACTTCGCCAGCGTGCGATGAACCATAAAAAAGCGGCCGGGGCCGCTTTTTGGTTGCCGCCGCCGGGCGAGCCCGGCGGAAGTCGCCGCACTTACGCGCGGCCGAGCTCGTCGCCCATTTCCTTCGCACGCGCCTCGGCTGCCAGCGCGCCGCGCACGATCGATTCCTTCACGTCCTGCGCGTCGAACGACGCGAGCGCGGCGGCCGTCGTGCCGCCCTTCGACGTCACGCGCTCGCGCAGCACGCTTGCCGGCTCGCCCGATTGCGCGGCGAGTTGCGCGGCGCCCGCGAACGTCGCGACCGCGAGCGCGCGGCCCTGTTCGTCGTTCATGCCGAGACGGCGCGCGGCTTCCTGCAGCGCCTCGATGAAATAGAACACGTAGGCCGGCCCGCTGCCCGAAATCGCCGTGACGGCGTCGAGCTGCGCTTCATCGTCGAACCACACGATCTCGCCGACCGCGCCGAGCACGTTCGATGCGAGCTCGCGACCGGCTGCATCGACGCCCGGCAGCGCGGCGAGGCCCGTCACGCCCATGCCGACCAGCGCGGGCGTGTTCGGCATCGTGCGCACGACGCGCGCGTAGTCGCCGAGCCAGCGGGCGAGGTCGGTGCCGCGAATGCCGGCCGCGATGCTGATCACGAGCTGCGACTTCAGATGCGGCGCGAGTGCCTGCGCGACGCTTTTGAGCACCTGCGGCTTCACCGCGAGCACGATCGCGTCGTAGTCCGCGAGCGTCGCGTCGACGGCCGCACCGGTGCGGATGCCGAATTGCTGTGCGGCGCGCGCGCGCACGTCTTCGTTGACGTCGATGGCATACAGGCCGTCAGCGGCGACGCCGCGTTTGGTCAGGCCGCCGATCAGGGCCGCGGCCATGTTGCCGCCGCCGATGAATGCGATTTTCATGATGTCGGATTGAGCAGGTGAGTGAACGGGAAGACGGAAAAGGGCGGCGCTCAGTGCGAATAGTCGCGTGCGCCGAAGATCGCGGTGCCGACGCGTACGATCGTCGCGCCTTCGAGCACCGCGGCTTCGAGATCGGCGGACATGCCCATCGATAACGTGTCGAGCGGCAGGCCCTCGGCGCGCAACGCGTCGAACAGCGCGCGCAGCGCGCGATGCGGCGCGCGTTGCGCGTCGGTATCGCCGGCCGGTTCGGGAATCGCCATCAGGCCGCGCAGACGCAGTGTCGGCAGCGCGGCGATCGCGCGCGCGACCTCGGCCACCTCGGCCGGCGCGACGCCGCTCTTCGACGCCTCGCCGCTGATGTTCACCTGCACGCACACGTTGAGCGGCGGCAGGTGCGCGGGGCGCTGTTCGGCGAGGCGCTGCGCGATCTTCAGCCGGTCGACCGAATGGACCCAGTCGAACCGCTCGGCGACCGGGCGCGTCTTGTTCGATTGCAGCGGGCCGATGAAATGCCATTCGAGGTCGGCGCGCAGATCCGCGAGCCCGTCGATCTTGTCGATCGATTCCTGCACGTAGTTTTCGCCGAACGCGCGTTGTCCGGCCGCGTGCGCTGCGCGCACGTCCTCGGCGGGAAACGTCTTCGACACGGCGAGCAACGAGACGGTGGCGGGATCGCGGCCGGCCGCGCGGGCGGCGTCGGCGATGCGGCGGTGAACGGAGTCGAGACGGGCGGCGAAATCGGACATGACGGGCACGAAAGCAGGCACGGGAAGCGAGTACGGCGACGAGTACGGTGACAAGCGCGGTAATAAGCGCGGTGACGAATGCAGCAGCGGATGCGGCACGATACGCGCCGCATCGATTCGCCCATTATACGGACGGGGCGCCGGCCGGGCCGCCCGTCCGTGCTAGCCGTACAGCAAATGCTCGACGAGCTGGATCCAGTGCGCGACCGGAATCTGCGTGCCGCTCTGCAGATGCGCGATGCAGCCGATGTTGCCGGACACGATCATCTGCGGCTCGAGCGCCTGCAGCTTCAGCAGCTTCTGCTTGCGCAGCCGGTACGACAGCGACGGCTGCGTCAGCGAATAGGTGCCGGCCGACCCGCAGCACAGGTGGCTGTCAGCCGGCAGGCGCACGTCGATGCCGAGTGTCTCGAGCAGGCGTTCGACCTTGCCGCGCGACTGCTGGCCGTGCTGCAGCGTGCAGGGCGGGTGGTACGCGACGGTATGGATCGCGCGGCGCCGCGCGAGCGTCGCGATCTCGGCCTCGAACGCGAGCAGCACGTCCGAGATGTCGCGCGTCAGGGAGACGATGCGCTGCGCCTTTTCCGCATAGGCCGGATCGTCGCGCAGCAGGTGCGCGTATTCGAGCACCGTCGCGCCGCAGCCCGATGCGTTCATCACGATCGCCTCGGCGCCTTGCTCGACATACGGCCACCACGCGTCGACGTTGCGGCGCGCGTCGGCGAGCGCTTCGTCGTGATAGTTCAGGTGCAGGCGGATCGCGCCGCAGCAGCCTGCGTCGGGCGCGACGACCGTCTCGATGCCGAGCGCGTCGAGCACGCGCGCGGTCGCGATGTTGATGTTCGGCAGCATCGACGGTTGCACGCAGCCGCCGAGCATCAGCATCTTGCGCGGGTGCGTGCGCTGCGGCCATTCGAGCAGCCGCGTGCGCGGCGGCACCTTGTCGCGCAGCCGCTTCGGCAACAGCGGCCGCACGTGCTGGCCGAGCCGCATGATCGGCGAGAACAGCGCCGCATTCGGCACGACGCTCGCAAGCAGGCGGCGCACGAGCCGCTGCTGCACGGGGCGCTCCACCTGGGCCTCGACGTGCTTGCGGCCGATTTCGACGAGCCGGCCGTACTGGACACCCGACGGGCAGGTCGTCTCGCAGCTGCGGCAGGTGAGGCAGCGGTCGAGGTGCTGCTGCGTGCTGCGCGTGACGGGCGCGCCTTCGACCATCTGCTTGATCAGGTAGATGCGTCCGCGCGGGCCGTCGAGCTCGTCGCCGAGCAACTGGTAGGTCGGGCAGGTCGCGGTGCAGAAGCCGCAATGCACGCACTTGCGCAGGATCGCGTCGGCCTCGTCGCCGTCGGGCGTGTTGCGGATGAAATCGGCGAGATTCGTTTGCATCCAGCCCTCAGAGATCAGGGTAAAGCCGGCCGCGGTTGAAAATGCGTGCGGGATCGAACGCGCTCTTCAGCCCGCGGTGAATCTTCATCAACGGCGCAGGCAGCGGCGTGAACACGCCCGCGCTGCGGTCGTAGGTATCGCCCGCGCGGAACAGCGTCGCATGGCCGCCGGCCTGTTTCGCGCTCATGCGCACCGTTTGCGCATCGGCGTCGGTGATCCACCAGCGCTGCGCGCCGCCCCATTCCATCAGCTGGGTGCCGGGCAGGTGCATCGGTTCGGTGATCGACGGCAGCGACAGGCGCCACAGCGCATAGCCGGGCGGGATGCCGTGGAAGAACGGGTCGGTGTGCTCGCGCAGGCCGGCCCAGAAGCGTTCGGCCTCGACCGCGTCGACCACTTCGCCGCCGAGCAGCGTCTTCGCCGATTTGACGGCCGCTTCGGCGCCCGACAGGCGCAGCACCAGCGTGCCGTTGCGCCAGCCGCTCGCGCTGACGGGCAGCGGATGGCCGCCCCATTCGTTGAGCTTGCGCACCGCGTCGGTCGCGGTCATCTCGAACTTCAGCGTGACTTCGGCGACCGGCACCGGCAGCACCTTGAGCGACAGGTCGAGCATCAGCCCGAGTGTGCCGAGCGAGCCGGCCATCAGCCGCGACACGTCGTAGCCGGCGACGTTCTTCACGACCTGGCCGCCGAAGCGCAACACTTCGCCGCGGCCGTTCATCAGCGTGACGCCGAGCACGAAATCGCGCGGGGCGCCGCAGGTCGCGCGGCGCGGGCCCGCGAGGCCGGCCGCGACGCAGCCGCCGACGGTGGCCGCGCGGCCGAAGTGGGGCGGCTCGAACGGCAGCATCTGGCCGCACTCGGCGAGCGCGGTTTCAAGCTGCGCGAGCGGCGTGCCCGCGCGGACCGTGACGACGAGTTCGGCCGGGTCGTACGACACGACGCCCTGAAACGCGCGCGTGTCGAGTATTTCGCCGTCCAGCATCTGGCCGTACCAGTCCTTGGTGCCGCCGCCGCGAATCCGCAGCGGCCGGCCGTCGGCACTGGCGGCGCGAACGCGTTCGGCCCATCCGGCGACGATGTCGTCCTCTTCCATGTTCTGTTGCTGCCTCATTGTTGTCCGGTCGATTGTACCGGGGTGGCGCGAATCCACATCGCGACTATCCCTAAGCCCGGTATCACGAAGGCATGCAGGCCCCGCCGCGCGCGCGGCCGGCGCGGGCAGGGCGGACCGTCGCGGCCCGTGCCCGGCACGGGTCGCGCGACCGCGCGGTGCTCAGAAGCGCGGCAGGTCGGGGTGCGGCAGCAAGCCCCCGCGCACGTGCTGGCGGCCGTACTCGGCACAGCGCGCGCGGGTCGGGATCCCCTTGTCGGGATTGAGCAGCCCGGCCGGATCGAACGCGCGCTTGACCGCGAAGAACGCATCGCGCTCCTGCGGCGAGAACTGTACGCACATCGAATTGAGCTTTTCGATGCCGACGCCGTGCTCGCCCGTCACGCTGCCGCCGAATTCCACGCAGCATTCGAGGATTTCGGCGCCGAACTGCTCGGCGCGGTGCAACTCGTCCGGATCGTTCGCGTTGTACAGGATCAGCGGATGCATGTTGCCGTCGCCGGCATGGAACACGTTGATGCAGCGCAGCCCGTAGCGCGTCTCGAGCTGCTCGATGCGGGCGAGCAGCGGGCCGATCGCGCGGCGCGGCACGGTGCCGTCCATGCAGTAATAGTCGGCGGAAATGCGCCCGGCGGCCGGGAACGCGTTCTTGCGGCCCGACCAGAAGCGCAGCCGCTCGCTTTCGTTGCGCGACACCTGGATGCGCGTCGCGCCATGCTCGCGCAGCACGGCCGTCATGCGGACGATCTCCTCCGCGACTTCTTCCGGCGTGCCGTCCGATTCGCACAGCAGGATCGCCTTCGCGTCGAGGTCGTAGCCCGCGTGCGTGAACGCCTCGACCGCCTGGGTGGCCGGCTTGTCCATCATCTCGAGCCCGGCCGGGATGATGCCCGACGCGATGATCGCGGCCACCGCCTCGCCGCCCTTCACGACATCGTCGAAGCTCGCCATCACGAGCTGCGCGGTCTGCGGTTTCGGGATCAGCTTCACCGTGACTTCGGTGACGATCGCGAACATCCCTTCGCTGCCGATCATGACCGCGAGCAGGTCGAGGCCCGGCATGTCGAGCCCGAGCGAGCCGAATTCGACGATCTCGCCGTCGATCGTGACCGCGCGCACGCGCATCACGTTGTGCACGGTCAGCCCGTACTTCAGGCAGTGGACGCCGCCGGAATTTTCCGCGACGTTGCCGCCGATCGTGCAGGCGATCTGCGACGAAGGGTCGGGCGCGTAGTACAGCCCGTAAGGCGCGGCGGCTTCCGAAATCGCGAGATTGCGCACGCCGGGCTGCACGGTGGCCGTGCGCGCGTACGGGTCGACTTCGACGATGCGCGTGAAGCGCGCGAGCGACAGCACCACGCCGTTCGTGATCGGCAGCGCGCCGCCGGACAGGCTCGTGCCCGCGCCGCGCGGCACGATCGGCACTTCCATGCGGCGACAGATCTGCACGATCCGCTGTACCTGCGATTCGGTTTCGGGCAGCGCGACCGCGAGCGGCAGCCGGCGGTACGCGGACAGGCCGTCGCATTCGTATGGCGCGGTGTCTTCGTCGCGGAACAGCAGGCAATGCGTCGGCAGCACGGCCATCAGCGCCTGCACGACTTCGCGCTGGCGTTGCGCACGGGTCGCGCTCGACAGTTCGACGGAAGCGTTCATTCAGTCTCCTGCGCGCGGCGTCAGCACGTGAAGATCTTGCCGGGATTCATCAGGTTGCGCGGATCGAGCGCGAGCTTGATTGCGCGCATCGCGTCGATCGCGTTGTCGCCGTGCTCCTTCGGCAGGAAGCGCATCTTGTGCAGCCCGACGCCATGTTCGCCGGTGCAGGTGCCGCCCAGGCGCAGCGCGCGCTCGACGATCCGGTCGTTGATGCGTTCGGCCTCGTCGAGTTCCTCGGGCTTGTCGGGATCGATCAGGATCGCGACGTGGAAATTGCCGTCGCCGACGTGGCCGACGATCGGGCAGGGCAGCGTCGACGCGCGCAGGTCGGCTTCGGTCTCCTCGACGCACGCGGCGAGCTGCGAGATCGGCACGCAGACGTCGGTTGTCACCGCGCGGCAGCCGGGCTTCAGCTGCAGCATCGCGAAGTACGCGTTGTGGCGCGCGGCCCAGAGCCGCGTGCGATCCTCGGGGCGGGTCGCCCATTCGAAGCCCTGGCCGTTGTTCTGGCCCGCGAGCGCCTGCACGAGCTCGGCCTGTTCCTTCACGCCGGCGTCGGTGCCGTGGAATTCGAAGAACAGCGTCGGTGCTTCGGCGAGCGTCAGGTTCGAGTGGCGGTTGATCGAGCGCACCGCGAGCGCATCGACGAATTCGACGCGCGCGATCGGCACGCCGATCTGGATCGTCTCGATCACGGTGCGCACCGCGTCGCCCATCGACGGGAACGTGCAGATCGCGGCCGACACGGCTTCGGGCAGCGGGTGCAGGCGCAGCGTGATCTCGGTGATCACGCCGAGCGTGCCTTCGGAGCCGACGAACAGGCGCGTGAGGTCATAGCCGGCCGACGACTTGCGCGCGCGCGAGCCCGTCTTCACGACGCGGCCGTCGGCGAGCACGGCGGTCAGGCCGAGCACGTTCTCGCGCATCGTTCCGTAGCGCACGGCGTTGGTGCCCGACGCGCGGGTCGCGGTCATGCCGCCGATGCTGGCGTCGGCGCCCGGGTCGATCGGGAAGAACAGGCCGGTGTCGCGCAGCGCTTCGTTGAGCGCCTTGCGCGTGATGCCCGGTTCGACCGTCACGGTCAGGTCTTCCGCGTTGATCGACAGCACGCGGTTCATTTCCGACAGGTCGAGCGAGACGCCGCCGCGCACCGCGAGCAGATGGCCTTCGAGCGACGAGCCCGCGCCGTACGGGATCAGCGGCACGCTGTAGAGCGCGCACAGCGACACGACCTGGCGGATTTCGTCGGTGTCGTGCGCGAACACGACGGCGTCGGGCAGTTGCGGATCGAACGGCGATTCGTCGCGGCCGTGATGGGCGCGGACGGCGTCGGCGGTCGACACGCGCTCGCCGAAGGCGGCGCGCAGCGCATCGAGCATCGCGGGCGGGAGGGGGCGGCGCGTGGCGGCCGGCGTGTCGGGGTGATTCACGAATGTCTCCTGGCGGCTGCTTGTCGAACTTTCGGCCCATTCTACGCTGCAACGTCCGCTGCGGCCCCCGCCGCGGGCTGCGATAATCGCATTCCAATGCAACCGGGCCGCGTCGCGGCCGCGCACGAGAGGACATTCGCATGGGCAACCGCTTGAGCAAGATCGCCACGCGCACGGGCGACGACGGCACCACCGGCCTCGGCGACGGGCGGCGCATCGGCAAGGACGACGCGCGGATCGCCGCGATCGGCGACGTCGACGAACTGAACTCGACCCTCGGCGTGCTGCTCGCCGAGCCGTTGCCGGACGACGTGCGCACGGCGCTCGTCACGATCCAGCACGACCTGTTCGATCTCGGCGGCGAGCTGTGCATTCCCGGTCATACGGTGCTCGACGACACGCATCTCGCGCGCCTCGACCAGTGGCTTGCCGACTACAACGCGACGCTGCCGCCGCTGAAGGAATTCATCCTGCCGGCCGGCTCGCGCGCGGCATCGCTCGCGCACGTGTGCCGGACGGTGTGCCGCCGCGCCGAGCGCTCGATCGTCGCGCTCGGGCGTACCGACACGCTCAATGATGCGCCGCGGCGTTACGTGAACCGTCTGTCCGACCTGCTGTTCGTGCTGGCGCGCGTGCTGAACCGCGCCGATGGCGGCTCGGACGTGCTGTGGGAGCGTGGGCGCGTCCGCTGACGGCGGCGTCGTTTTTCCGCACTGCGACAATTTGCCCGAGGGGCGCCGATTTTTAAACATGTATTGTGTGTGCATGTTTAACGGAGAACGAACATGACCCACATCACCGCTGACCAGATGGCCCGTGTGAAGGCCACCGCCCCCGTCCTTGCCGAGCACGGCGCGACGATCACGAAGCATTTCTACCAGCGCATGTTCGCGCGTCATCCGGAACTGAAGAACCTGTTCAACCAGACGCACCAGAAGACCGGCAGCCAGCCCGAAACGCTCGCGAAGGCCGTCTACGCGTATGCGGCGAACATCGACAACCTCGGCGCGCTGGGCGGCGCGGTGTCGCGCATCTCGCACAAGCACGCGAGTCTCAATATCCGTCCGGAGCATTACCCGATCGTCGGCGAGAACCTGCTCGCGTCGATCGTCGAGGTGCTCGGCGACGCGGTCGATGCGGAAACGCTCGAAGCCTGGCGCGTCGCTTACGGCCAGCTCGCGCAGATCATGATCGGCGCCGAAGCCGACCTGTACGCGAACGCCGCATGGAGCGGTTTCCGCCCGTTCAAGGTCGCACGCAAGGTGCGTGAAAGCGACGAGATCACGTCGTTCTACCTGACGCCCGCCGACGGCGGCGAGGCGCCGAAGTTCGAGCCGGGCCAGTACCTTTCGGTGAAGCGCTTCGTCGGCGACCTGGGCGTCGACCAGCCGCGCCAGTACAGCCTGTCCGACGCGCCGCACGGCAAGTGGCTGCGCATCTCGGTGAAGCGCGAAGCCGGCAAGCCGGAAGCGATTCCGGCCGGCAAGGTGTCGACGCTGATGCACGATGGCGTGGAAGAGGGCGCGATCGTCGAGGTGACCGCGCCGATGGGCGACTTCTCGCTGAAGCGCGATGCCGATACGCCGGTCGTGCTGATCTCGGGCGGGGTCGGCATCACGCCGATGATGTCGATGGCGTCGACGCTGATCGCCGAAGGCAGCCAGCGCGAAGTGCGGTTCGTCCACGCATGCCGTTCGGGCGCGGTGCACGCGTTCCGCGACTGGCTGAACGATGCGGCACGCGAGCACGCGAACGTGAAGCGCACGGTGCTGTACGAGCTGGTCGGCCCGAACGACCGTGCCGGTGTCGACCACGACCTCGAAGGCCGCCTCACGCAGGAACGTGTGAAGCAGTACGCGCTGGTGCCGGATGCCGACTACTACATCTGCGGCCCGATCGCGTTCATGAAGGCGCAGCGCGATGCGCTGATCGCCCTCGGCGTCGCGCCGGAGCGCGTGAATACCGAGATCTTTGGCTCGGGCGCGCTCGAGTGACGAGCTGACGGACCGGTTTCGGCCACGGAAATGCAAAAGCCCGGCGCGAGCCGGGCTTTGCTTTTGTTGCGGCGGCGCGTCATGCGCGCAGCATCCGCGTGGCGTGATAGCGCCAGACTTTAGGGTCCGCGCTGACGAGCGGCATGGCCTTCATGGAGTGCCTGCGCGACCATCACGCGATCGAACGGATCGCCATCATCCGGAAAATCGGGTAACGCGACGACGCCTTCGACGTGATCGCGGCTGATCCCAGCTCAAGCGCTTCAACGAGGCTCGAGAGTCGCGACTTGGCGTCATGCCTGTTGACGGTCGGCATGGTCTCGCCCCTGGTTAGCTAGATGATGTTAGCCAGTCTAGCAGGGCGAAACGACAACCGCAGGCTGGCCGCATGGGCAATCCGCCGCCGGGCGGCTCCACGCGGTCAGCCCGTTTGCGTCCGTCAGTTCCCGCTGCCGCGCGCGACGCGGCGCGCCTTCACCGATTCCGCGAGGCCTTCGAGCACCTTCACGCTGTCGTCCCACGCGATGCACGCGTCGGTGATGCTCTGGCCGTAGGTCAGCGGGCAGCCTTCCTTCAGGTCCTGGCGCCCCTCGACGAGATGCGACTCGATCATCACGCCGACGATGCGCTCGTCGCCGGCCGCGACCTGGCGGCCGATGTCCGCGCACACGGGAATCTGGTTCTCGTGCTTCTTCGAGCTGTTCGCGTGGCTCGCGTCGATCATCAGGCGCGCGGCGAGGCCGGCCTTGCCGATGTCGGCGCACGCGGCGTTCACGCTGTCCGCGTCGTAGTTCGGCGCCTTGCCGCCGCGCAGGATCACGTGGCAGTCCTCGTTGCCGGCCGTCGACACAATTGCCGAGTGGCCGCCCTTGGTCACCGACAGGAAATGGTGCGGCTGCGACGCGGCCTTGATCGCGTCGACCGCGATCTTCACGTTGCCGTCGGTGCCGTTCTTGAAGCCGACCGGGCACGACAGCCCCGACGCCAGCTCGCGGTGCACCTGCGACTCGGTCGTGCGCGCGCCGATCGCGCCCCACGAGATCAGGTCGGCGATGTACTGCGGGCTGATCATGTCGAGGTATTCGGTCGCGGCCGGCAGCCCCATTTCGTTGATCTGCAGCAGCAGCTCGCGCGCGGTGCGCAGCCCTTCGTTGATCTTGAAGCTGTTGTCCAGGTGCGGATCGTTGATGAGCCCCTTCCAGCCGACCGTCGTGCGCGGCTTCTCGAAGTACACGCGCATCACGATTTCCAGTTCGCCCTTGAAGCGCTCGCGCTCTTTCACGAGCCGCCCCGCGTATTCGATCGCCGCCTTCGTATCGTGGATCGAGCACGGCCCGATCACGACGATCAGCCGGTCGTCCATCCCGTGCAGGATGCGGTGCATCGACTGGCGCGAGTTGTAGATCAGCTCGGACGCGGCTTCGGAGCACGCGAATTCGCGGATCAGGTGGGCGGGCGGCGTCAGTTCCTTGAGTTCGCGAATGCGGACGTCGTCGGTATTGTGCGGGGGCATGCGGTTTCTCCTAATTTTGGGGGCGCCGTTCGGTCAATGCGCGTGCGGCAGATTCATCGATTCAGGCAATTCAGTGGTGGCGGTCGGGGCTGCGGAATCCGCTGCGGCGGCGACCGGGTGGCGAAGGGCGAAAAAAAACCGCCGGGTTCGCCGGCGGTTTTTTCGGGAATTTCGGTTGCGCTTTACGCGCTATCAACCCTCTCGATCCGCCAGCGGTCTGAGATGCCAAAAAAAGTAAAAATAAAACTTGGCGGACATGACGGAGATTCGGTTCGTCAAAAAAGTTGATTCGGAATTTATACCCCGTCGCCGGGCGGCTGGCAACTGGGGGTGTTCAAAAATGCGGACAATCCGCGCGTTTTATTCGAAATGCGCGGATTGTCTGCGCGGCGATGCGGTTATGCCGTACCGCCGACCGTCATCTTGTCGATTCGCAGGGTCGGCTGGCCGACGCCGACCGGCACGCTCTGGCCTTCCTTGCCGCACACGCCGACGCCCGAGTCGAGCGACATGTCGTTGCCGATCATGCTCACGTACTTCAGCGATTCCGGGCCGCTGCCGATCAGCGTCGCGCCCTTCACCGGGTAGGTGATCTTGCCGTTCTCGATCATGTACGCCTCGGACGCCGAGAACACGAACTTGCCGTTCGTGATGTCGACCTGGCCACCGCCGAAGTTCACCGCGTACAGGCCGTTCTTCACCGACGCGATGATTTCCTGCGGATCCTTGTCGCCGTTCAGCATGTACGTGTTGGTCATGCGCGGCATCGGCAGCGCCGCGTACGACTCGCGCCGCGCGTTGCCGGTCACGGGCATCTTCATCAGGCGTGCGTTCAGCGTGTCCTGGATGTAGCCCTTCAGGATGCCGTCCTCGATCAGCGTCGTGCACTGCGTCGGATTGCCTTCGTCGTCGATGTTCAGCGAACCGCGGCGATTCGGCAGCGTGCCGTCGTCGACCACCGTCACGCCCTTTGCGGCGACCTGCTCGCCGATCCGGCCGGCGAATGCCGACGAACCCTTGCGGTTGAAGTCGCCCTCGAGGCCGTGGCCGATCGCTTCGTGCAGCAGCACGCCCGGCCAGCCCGGCCCGAGCACGACCGTCATCGCGCCGGCCGGTGCCGGGCGCGCGTCGAGGTTCACGAGCGCCGCGTGCACGGCGTCGTCGACGTAGCGCGACAGGATTTCATCGGTGAAGTAGCCGTAGTCGAAGCGGCCGCCGCCGCCGCCGGAGCCGATCTCGCGGCGGCCGTTCTGTTCGGCGATCACCGTGACCGACACGCGCACGAGCGGGCGGATGTCGGCCGCGAGCGCACCGTCGCTGCGCGCGACCAGCACGACGTCGTATTCGCCGGCGAGCCCCGCCATCACTTGCGTGACGCGCGGATCGCGGCCGCGCGCCATCTGCTCGATGCGCTCGAGCAGCTTGACCTTGGCCGTGGCGTCGAGCGACGCAAGGGGATCGGACGGCAGGTACAGGTCGCGGCCCGAGATGCCTTTCAACGACGAGGCCGCCTTGATCTTCTGGCGGCCGCCGCCGGCCGCCGCGATCGCCTTGGTGGCCGCGGCCGCCTGCGCGATCGCTTCCGGCGACAGGTCGTCCGAGTACGCGAACGCGGTGCGGTCGCCCGCGACCGCGCGCACGCCCACACCCTGGTCGATGCTGAAGCTGCCCGACTTCACGATGCCTTCCTCGAGGCTCCACGCTTCGCTGCGGGTCGCCTGGAAGTACAGGTCCGCGTAGTCGACGCGATGCGTGAAGATGTCGGCGATCGTGCGCGTGAGCAGGCTCTCGTCGAGGCCGTACGGCGTGAGGAGGATGTCCTTCGCCAGCGCAAGATTGCGGATGCCGGGTTCGATGATGTTCATGCGGGTATCGAGGGTTCTCAAAAAGTTGTCGGGTGCGTTCTGGGCAGATGGGTTGGCCGGGCGGCGTTTCAAGCACCGCGGCGGTTCAGCGGGTCAGGCCAGTACGCGATGCCGCCACGCGGGCAGGCTCTGGCGCACGTCGGCGATGCGCTGCGGGTCGAGCGCGCCGGTCACGACGCTCGCGCCTTCGTCGCGGAACGCGACGATCTCGCCCCACGGGTCGATCAGCATGCTGTGGCCCCAGGTGCGCCGGCCGTTCTCGTGCTTGCCGCCCTGCGCGGCCGCGAGCACGTAACACTGGTTCTCGACGGCCCGCGCGCGCAGCAGCATTTCCCAATGCGCACGGCCCGTCGTGTACGTAAACGCCGACGGCACGACGATCAGCACGCAGTCGCCCATCCTGCGATACAGCTCCGGAAAGCGCAGATCGTAACAGACCGACAGGCCGACCCGCCCGAACGGCGCGTCGAACGCAACGACCGTGTCGCCCGCGCGGATCGTGCGCGCCTCGTCGAACGATTCGTCGCCTTTCTCGAAGTTGAACAGGTGGATCTTGTCGTATCGGGCGGCTTCCTGGCCGTTCGGGTCGAACACGAGCGTCGTGTTCAGCACGCGATCGGGTTCGGGCGCCTTCAGCGGCAGCGTGCCGCCGATCACCCAGATGCCGTGACGATGCGCGGCTTCCGCGAGAAAGCGCTGGATCGGACCGTCGCGATAGGGTTCCGCGAGCGCGAGCTTGTCGGTATCGCGGTGACCCATGAAGCAGAAATACTCGGGCAGCAGCACGAGCTGCGCGCCGTCGCCAGCCGCTTCCGCGATCAGGCGACCGGCTTCGGCGAGATTGCGCGCGACGTCCGGCGTGCTCACCATCTGCAGCGCGGCGACCCGAAAGGGCGTGGCGGAACGGGTGTGATCGGTCATCGCGGGATCGGTTGCGTCATAAATGGGGTGCGGCCCGGCACGTTGCGCGCATCAGTGGCTCGCCGCATCGGCCGGACCGTGATTCATCTTACCCTGATCGCCCCGCACCCGCTCGATGTGCGGATGCGCCCACGAGCCGGTGATCGCGTAGTCGATCGCAAACGCGTGCGACAGCGTCTCCGACAGCGCGTAGTTCGCGGCCAGCACGCCGACGCCGAGCAGCGGATTGATGATCGCGGCCGCGATCGCCGCCGTGCCGGCGCCGATCTTCGGCGCGACGTGCGCGTGCAGGTCCTGCGTCTCGTGGCCGAGGTCGACCGCGCCGCGCACCGTCACGTTCGCGGGCGCCGTCGTCATCGAGAAGTCGTCGGTGCGGGCGATGCCGTTCGAGATCCGGCTGGTGCCCGTGATCCTGTCGAACGGCAGCCCCTTGCCGACCACGTCGCGGAAATTCAGCGTCAGGAAGCGCGCGAGACTTTGCAGGCTCAGCACGCCGAGCAGCTTCGCGGCGCCCGGATCGACCTTCAGGATCTGGCCGTGTGCGAGATCGACGGCGACCTGGCCGCCGAACGACGGGAAATCGACCGCGGTCGGGCCGCCGCGCCAGCCGACCTTGCCGGTCACCGTGCCGTGGCCGCCCGCGAGCGTGCGCGGCAGGCCGGCGCGATCGAGCAGCGCGCCCGCGTTGTCGATGTCGAGCTTGAAGTCGAACACGCTGCGGCGCGGCGCGTCGTTTTCGCCGACGCCGCGGGCCAGCGCGCGGTGCGACGTGCGCCAGTTGCCGGTCGCGGTCAGCTTCGCGGCCGGGTTCGCCAGCTCGAGCTTGTCGAGCTGCCACACCGGTGCGCCGTCCTCGTCGATGTTGCGCGCGTTGACGACGAGTCTGCCGATGTCATGGTCGCGCGCGACCACCTGGTCGACGATCAGGTCGACCGACGGCATTGGCCGGTCGGTCGGCGTCGGCAGGTTCATCGCGCGGCCGACGAGGTCGTGCTGCGCGCTTTGCGGAATCACGAGCTTTGCGAGCCGCGCGTTCAGCACGCCCGCGCCGTTGTGGCCGCCGCCCGGCGCCCACGACAGGTAGCCCGATACCTGGTTCGACGCGATGTTCGCCTGCCACAGCTCGTCGACGTGCGACGCGCCGACGATCACGTTCTCCCAGTTGCGCTTGAGCAGCTTCAGCGTGCCGAAGTGCAGCGCGAAGCGCTTCGGCGTGAAGCTCGCGACGTCGATGCGCGGCGCGGCCTGCGGTTCCGGCGCGCGCGGCGTGTCGGGCTGCAGCGTGCGGGCCAGCGCGAGCCACGCGTCGGCGTCCAGTTCGTCGACGTCGACGGCCGCGCTCACGCCGTCCTGCGGCAGGTCGGACATCCGGTGGATGCCCATCGCACCGCGCACCGCGCGCAGCGGTTGGCCGCGCGTCGCGTCGAGCACGTAGGTCGCGGACACGGGGCCCAGCGTCAGGGCGGCATGCTCGAGGCCCTTGCCGTCCGTCGGGGCGGCCGGTTGCAGCGTGAAGCGGAACGGCATCGGCGTGCCGGCCGGTTTCGCGAACGGCGCCGGGAAGTTCAGCGCGACGCCCGTCAGGTCGGATTGCGCGGTGACCTGCGGCAGGCGCCCCGGCGTGCCGCGCACGGCGAGCTGGTACGGCGCGTCGCCGACCACGTGCTCGAGCAGTGCCGCTGCCGTGCCGCGCAGGTTCAGGCCGCGGGCGGCGTCGAGTGCCAGCTTGCCGTCGACATCCACCGCGTACGGGCCGTGCGACTGGAAGTTGCCGCTCGCGCGCACCGGGCCGCCGAGGAAGCGCCCCGACAGGTCGTGCAGCGACGCGCCGGCCTCGGTGAAGCGCACGCTGCCGCGCAGCGCGGACAGCGGCGGCACGCCGTCGGTCGACAGCGTGTTGCCGCCGAACGCGAGCCCGCCTTCGATGTGCGTATGCGGGTGCGGAACGTGCTGCGGAATCGTGATCCTGAGCGCGAGCGCCGCGGGCCCCTGCGCGTCGATCCGCTGGCCGATGTGCCCGCTCATCGTGCCGAGCGAGCTGTTGTCCGCATAGTCGATCAGGTCGGCGAGCGGGCCTTGTGCATGGCCGTCGATGATGAGCGGCGACTTCGGCGGGTTGCCGAGATCGTCGATCCGGCCCGTGACCTTCGTCAGCGCGACGCGCTTGTAGTGCGCGCGGGCGATGTCGAAGTGCAGCTTGTTCTGCGCGAGTTCGAACACGCCGTCGATCCCGTCGAGGGCCGGCCACACGCTCGGCGTGCCGTTCGCGAGCTTGCGCGGCGGGTACGGCGTCGGCTCGAAGCGCCCGCCGGTGAACGGCGCGACGATGTGGAACACGCCGGCATCCGGCTCGTGTTCGAACGGGAATTTCTCGAGCGGGCCGCGCGCGACGATCGACGCGCCCTTGATCACCTGGCCGTCCTGCAGCGCATGGCCGAGATAGTCCCGCAGGTGCTCGGACATCCCGGTCGGCAGGTAGCGCGGAATGCGCGCCACCGACGCGCGGGCGAAATCCGCGCGCAGGTCCAGCGAGCCGCGGCCGTGGCCGGGGTTCGTGTACGAGCCCGACACCGCGATCTCGGCATCGGGGTTCGCGACGAACAGGTCGGGCAACGTCACGTCGACGCGCGCGTGCTTTTCGCCCGGCGCCGGCGTGATCACCCATTTCGCGTTGCCGCGCAGCCGGTCGAAGGTCAGGCGCGGCTCGTCGAACTCGCCGGGCACCGTGACGGCCGCGTTGACCGTGTCGAAGTGCGCGCTGCCGCCGGTTTCGTTCGCGTCGATGCGGCCCCACAGGTTCTCGACGCCCGGCCAGCCGGCGCGCGGGTGACCGCGCGGGGACAGGCCCGGCGGCGGCTCCTGCGCGGCGACGCTGATGCCCTGCAGATCGCCGAGGAAGCGGTAGCGGACGATCGGGGCGGCGCCCATGCGCCGCTCTTCGTCGGCGAGCTCGGGCCGCGCCGGTTTCGCGCGTTCGACCTCGATCTGATAGTTCGACACCATCCCGCGCGGGTCGAGCTTGAC
The DNA here is from genome assembly GCF_052045245.1 of Burkholderia sp. 22313. Taxonomy (NCBI): domain Bacteria; kingdom Pseudomonadati; phylum Pseudomonadota; class Betaproteobacteria; order Burkholderiales; family Burkholderiaceae; genus Burkholderia; species Burkholderia sp. 22313. The sequence continues at coordinate 39,368 of NZ_JBQEON010000009.1, read as the reverse complement.
CAGCTCGTTGCGCAGCCGCGCCGGCAGCGGCAGCCCGCGGATGAACTCGCTGAGGATGCCGAGATCGACGCGGTCGCCGACCACGCTCAGCAACTGCCCCTGGTCGGCGGTCGGCACGCGGTAGCGGGCGGTGAGCGTCGACAGCGCAAGCGAGCGGGCGAGCGGCGTGCCGTCCGGCAACGGCGGCTGGCCGAGCTCCGCGTTGAAGCGCGTCAGGTGCAGCGTGTAGTCGCGGCCGGTGTCCAGCGCCATGTCCCAGCCGAAGCCGACCGACGGCACGTCGAGGCGCGGCTGGGTCGGCCGCACCCGCAGCACGACGTCGGCGCCCTGCAGGTCGCCGCCCGCGGAGCGCAGGTGACCGTCCTGGAAGGTCGCCCAGATCGCGTTGTCGATCCGGCCCGCGTGGACCGTGAGCGGCAGGTCGAGATAGCGGCCGAGCGTCTGCAGGTCGACCGGGCCGGTCGACAGATACGCGTCGCCGGTCCAGTTGACCGGCTTGCCGATCGGCGCGAGCGGCTTGTGTTTGAAGCGCGCGCGGAAATCGAGCGGGCCGAGCAGCAGCGTGCCGTTCGCGGGTGCCTGCAGCGCGGCCTTGTGCTCGCGGCCGTGGTTGAGCACGGCGAGCCGGATGCCCGACAGCGCGAGCTCCGGCGCGTCGTGCTGCGCGTCGCGCCAGCGCAGCGTGCCGTTGCGCAGCACGATCGCTTCCTGCTTCAGCAGCCACGTGCCGAACGTGTCGTTGCCGCCGTGGGTGGTCGCGACGCCGACGCCCGCGATGCTCAGCGAGCCGTCGGCCGCGCGCGCGACGACGAGGTCCGGGTGGTCGACGATCAGGCTCGACAACGCGGGCGACAGCCGCAGCAGCGACATCCACGACAGCGCGGCGGTCGCGTGCGGGACCGACAGCGCGATCTGGCCGTCATGGCCGCGAATGGTGAGGTTGGCGACTTCGACGCCCGGCTGCATGCCGGACCAGTGGGGAGACAGCTTGCCGATCGAAAGCTGCGCGTGGAGCTTGTCGGACACCGCACGCTCGATGCGCGGGCGGAATTCGTCGATGCGCGGCAGCAACACGTAGCGCAGCCCGAGGAACGCGCCGGACGCGACGAAGTAGGTGCCGATCCCGACAGCCAGCGTCACCCTGAACACGCGACGCAGGACCGGATGATCGTGCTTCGGAGGTCCCGCTTCGGGCGCAGCTACGGCGGATTCCTGACGGTCGGACATGCGGCGGAAGGGCGGCGATATGGTAGTTTTGCAGACTGACGTTGAAATGTATCACACGGGTTCGTGCCGGCGGCCGTTGCGGCTTTCCGGCACGGGCTTTCCGGCGCGCGGTTTTCGCGGCGGCGCACCCGCGTCGCGACACCGCGCCGAGTCCATGGGGCCTGTCGGCAGCGGGGCGCGCACGCGTTGTCCCGCGGCGGCGGGCCTTACCGCCAGGCCCGCTTTTCGATGACCGACGCTTCCGCCCTGATCAGCCCGTCCTATTCCCGCTATATTGCCCGCGCGGCTGCCGCGCGCCCCGAGTTGTCCGACCGGATCGCCGCGTGGGCCGCCGCACCGCTCACCCGCGCGCAGCTCGACGCGCGCCTGACCGAATTGCTCGGGCCGCCGGCCGGCACGGCCGCGCCGAGCGACGAGCAACTGAAGCGCGCGCTGCGGCAACTGCGTGTCGAGGTGATCGGCGCGGTCGCGGAGCGCGACCTGCGCGGCATCGCGGACGTCGCCGAGGTGACGTCCGCGATGACCGATCTCGCCGAAGTGGCCGTGCAGCGCTCGCTCGCGCTGCTGTCGGCCGAGCTCGAGGCGATGTACGGCGAGCCGCGCGGCGCCGACGGCCAGCGTGTCGTGCTCGGCGTGGTCGGGATGGGCAAGCTCGGCGGCCGCGAGCTGAACGTGTCGTCCGACATCGACCTGATCTTCGTCTACGAGGACGATGGCGAGACGGCCGGCGGCACGCGCTCGCCGCTGTCCACCCAGGAATACTTCACGCGGCTCGGCCGACGCGTGATCGGCGTGCTGTCCGAGGTCACGGCCGACGGCTACGTGTTTCGCGTCGACATGCGGCTGCGCCCGAACGGCGATTCGGGGCCGCTCGTCTGCAGCCTCGGGATGCTCGAGGAATATTTCTACGTGCAGGGGCGCGAATGGGAGCGCTACGCGTGGATCAAGGGGCGGCTCGTGTCGGAAGGCGGCAGCGACGCGGCGCAGCGGCTCGAGTCGCAGCTCGAATCGATCGTGAAGCCGTTCGTGTATCGCCGCTATCTCGACTTCGGCGTGATCGGCGCGATCCGTTCGCTGCACCAGCAGATCCGCCAGGAAGCCGCGCGCCGCGCATCGATGCGGCCCGACAAGGCCGACGACATCAAGCTCGGCCGCGGCGGGATCCGCGAGATCGAATTCAGCGCGCAGGTGTTCCAGCTGATCCGCGGCGGCCAGGATGCGGAATTCCGCGTGCGGCCGACGCTCGCGGTGCTGCGCCATGCGCAGGCGCGCGGGCTGATCGGCGAGGACGTGCGCGAGCGGCTGACCGACGCGTACAACTTCCTGCGCACGCTCGAGCATCGGCTGCAGTACCGCGACGACGCGCAGACGCATGCGATGCCGGTCGATCCGGACGAGCGCGCGGCGCTGGCCGCATCGCTCGGCTTCGCCGACTACGCGGCGCTGATGACGGTGCTCGATGGCTACCGCACGTTCGTCGAGGCGCAGTTCGACCAGATCTTTGCCGACAAGGTGAGCGGCGGCCCCTGCGCGGCGGGCGAGGACACGGCCGCAACCTGGATCTGGAGCGGCGCGCTCGCCGATGACGGTGAGGACGACGCGCTGCTCGCGCGTCTCGACAGCCTCGGCTTCACCGATCCGGCGGCCGTGCTCGCGCGGCTGCGCGCGATCTGGCAATCGTCGCGCTATTCGGGCCTGCCGGAAAAGAGCCGGCAGCGCTTCGACAGCGTCGCGCAGCGCACGCTGGAGGCCGCGCCGCGCATCGACGCCGCGCGCCGCGACGATACCGTCGTGCGGCTGTTCGACCTGCTCGAGACGGTCAGCCGGCGCGGCGTCTATCTCGCGCTGCTGACCGAGTATCCGGCCGCGCTCGATCGCGTGCTGTCGGTGCTCGGCGCGACGCGCTGGGGCGGCGGCTACCTGATCCGCCATCCGCAACTGCTCGACGAACTGCTCGACGACGAAGCGATCGCGAGCCCGTTCGACTGGCCCGCGTTCAAGGATGCGTTGCGTGCGCGCCTTGCCGCCGCCGACGGCCCCGAACAGCAAATGGACCTGCTGCGGCATGCGCAGCACGCGGAGGTGTTCCGCATCCTGCTGATCGACCTGGCGGGCAAGCTGTCGGTGGAGCACGTGAGCGACCGCCTGTCCGAACTGGCCGACGCGGTGCTCGACGTGACGATCGAAGTGGTCTGGTCGCAGCTCGCGAAGCGCCATCGCGACGCGCCGAAGTTCGCGGTGATCGCATACGGCAAGCTCGGCGGCAAGGAGCTCGGCTACGCGTCGGATCTCGACCTGATCTTCCTGTACGACGACCCGGACGACCGCTCGGCGGACGTCTACACGACGTTCACGCGACGGCTGATCACCTGGCTCACGACCGCGACCGGCGCGGGCGCGCTGTTCGACATCGACCTGCGGTTGCGGCCGAACGGCGAGGCCGGGCTGCTCGTGACCGATCTCGATGCGTTCCGCCGCTACCAGCTGCGCGAGGGCGATGCGGCGAACACCGCGTGGGTGTGGGAGCACCAGGCGCTGACGCGTGCGCGCTACAGCGCGGGCGACACACAGATCGGCGCGGACTTCGAGGCGATCCGCCAGCAGGTGCTGACGACGCCACGCGACGGGGCGGTGCTGGCGAAGGAAATCGTCGACATGCGCGGCAAGGTGTTCGCCGGTCACCCGAACCAGACCGAGCTGTTCGACCTGAAGCACGATCGCGGCGGGATGGTCGACATCGAGTTCATCGTCCAGTACTGGGTGCTGCTGCATGCGTCGAGCGATGCCGAGCTGATCCGCAATACCGGCAACATCGCGCTGCTGCGCGAAGTCGCGCGCTTCGGGCTGATGGGCGAGGACGAAGCCGAGCGCGTCGGCGCCGCGTATCGCAAGTACCGGAAGCTGCAGCACAAGCTGCGGCTCGACGGGATGGAGAAGGCGCGCGTCGAGCCGGCCGTGGTGGCCGACGAGCGGGCGGCCGTGACGGCGCTGTGGGAGCGGGTGTTCGGCGCGGTCGAAACGGGCGTTTGAGTCGGGCGTTCGAATCGAGTATTCGAATCAGCGGGGCGGGGCGCGTTCGAGCGGCCGCCCGTGAAACAAGACCGGCGCGTGCGCGGGTCTTCTCGTCGTCGGCCAATGCGCTGCGCGCGTCAGGCCGCCAGCATTTCCTTCGCGTGCTTGCGCGTCGTCGCGGTGATCTCGATCCCGCCGAGCATCCGCGCGACTTCCTCGACGCGGCTCGCCTTGTCGAGCGGGATGACCGACGACACGGTGCCGCCGCGATCGTCGGCGCCTTTCGCGACCTGGAAGTGATGGTCGCCGCGCGCGGCGACCTGCGGCAGGTGCGTCACGCACAGCACCTGGCGGTCGCGCCCGAGCTGGTGCAGCAGGCGGCCGACCACTTCGGCGACGCCGCCGCCGATCCCCGTGTCGACTTCGTCGAAAATCAGCGTCGGCGTCGGGCTGGCCGCGCTCGCGATCACCGCGAGCGCGAGGCTGATCCGCGCGAGTTCGCCGCCCGACGCGACTTTCGCGAGCGGCCGCAGCGGCACGCCGGGATGCCCGGCGACACGGAACTCGACCTGCTCGAGCCCGTGCGGGCCGCCGTCGGCGAGCGGCACGAGCGCGACTTCGAAGCTGCCGCCCGCCATCGACAGTTCCTGCATGCCGGCGGTGACGGCCGTGCCGAGCGCCTTCGCGGCCTGCGCGCGCGCTTTCGACAGGTGTTTCGCGTCGCCGAGATAGGCTTCCCATGCCTTCGCCTGCGCGGCTTCGAGTGCGCCGAGATCGGCGGCCGCGTCGAGCGCCGCGAGTTGCGCGCGGCGTGCCGCGTGTTCCTCGTGCAGCGTGTCGGGCGGCAGGCGGAACTTGCGGGCGGTCGAGTGCAGCGCGTCGAGGCGCGTTTCGACCTGCACGAGGCGGGCCGGGTCGAGATCGAGGCGCTGCGCGTAGTGCGACAGCGAATAGACGGCTTCCTGCAGCTGGATCTCGGCCGGTTCGAGCGACGCGAGCGCGTCGCCGAGCCCGGTGTCGTAGTCGGCCAGGCTGCGTAGTTTCGACACGATCGCGCCGAGCTGCGGGAGCAGCGCGTCGTCCGCCTCGGACAGCGCGTTGAGCGCGCCCTGCACGCCGGCGATCAGGTTCGCCGAATGCGACAGGCGCTTGTGCTCGCTGCCGACTTCGTCCCATTCGCCCGGTTGCGGGGCGAGCTTGTCGAGTTCGGCGAGCTGCCACGCGAGTTTCTCGCGTTCGAGCTGCAGTTCGCGCTCGTGCGCTTTCGCGGCGTCGATCGCCTGCGTCGCGTCGCGCCAGACGCGCCACGCGCGTGCGACGTTCGCGGCATCGGCGACGAGCCCCGCGTGCGTGTCGAACAGCTCGCGTTGCGCGTCGGGCCGCATCAGCAGCTGGTGCGCGTGCTGGCCGTGGATGTCGACCAGCATCTCGCCGAGCTCGCGCAGTTGCGCGAGCGTCGCGCTGGTGCCGTTGATGAACGCGCGCGAGCGGCCGTTCGCGTCGATCACGCGGCGCAGCATCACGGTGTCCTCGGTGTCGAACGCGTGTTCGTCGAGCCAGCGCGCGACGCGGTCGTGCGGCGTGAATTCGGCGGTGATGTCGGCGCGGGTGCAGCCGGCGCGCACGACGCTTGCGTCGGCACGTTCGCCGAGCGCGAGCGCGAGGGCGTCGATCAGGATCGATTTGCCGGCGCCGGTTTCGCCGGAAAAGACGGAAAAGCCGCTGTCGAATTCGAGATCGAGCGCGGCGACGATGACGAAGTCGCGAATCGAGAGGTGGCGGAGCATGGTGTCGGGCGGTGGTGCGTCAGGACGCCTTGTCGTCTTCGTTCGATGCGTGTTCGTTCCAGTGCAGCTTCTTGCGCAGCGTCGCGTAGTAGCTGTAGCCGATCGGATGCAGGAACGGCACCGTATGCTTCGAGCGGCGCACCTCGATCGTGTCGTTCAGTTCGAGCGCGGTGAACGACTGCATGTCGAAATTCACGTTGACGTCGCGGCCGCCGACGATCTGGATCGCGATCTTCGAGTCGTCGGGCAGCACGATCGGCCGGTTCGACAGCGCATGCGGCGCGATCGGCACGAGCACGATGCCCTGGAGCTGCGGATGCAGGATCGGGCCGGCCGACGACAGCGCATAGGCGGTCGAGCCGGTCGGCGTCGCGACGATCAGGCCGTCCGAACGCTGGTTGTACATGTACCGGCCGTCCACCGACGCGCGCAGCTCGACCATCCCGGAAAAGCCGCTGCGGTTCACGACGACGTCGTTGAACGCGATCGCGTGGTAGATCGGTTCGCCGTCGCGCATGATCCGGGCCTCGAGCAGCGAGCGCTCCTCGCGCTCGAACTTGCCCGACAGGATCACCGGGACGAGCGCCTGCATGTCGGCCGCCGCGATGTCGGTGATGAAACCGAGCCGCCCGTGGTTGATCCCGATCAGCGGCGTCTTGTACGGCGCGAGCTGGCGGCCGATGCCGAGCATCGTGCCGTCGCCGCCGAGCACGACCGCCACGTCCGCGCGCGCCCCGATTTCCGCCGGGGTGAGTGCCGGATAGCCGGAGATGCCGATCTCGCGCGCCGTGTCGGCTTCGAACACGACCTCGAAGCCGAGCTTCGCGATGCAGCCAGCCAGCGTGGCGAGCGGCTCGGCGATGCCGGGCGTGTTGCTCCGGCCGACGAGCGCGACGGTGTTGAACTGATTACCGGTTTTCATGCCGGCATTACACCATAGCTCGTTGACGAAAAGAACCGGCTGTGGAACCGGCTGTGCGCGCACGGGGCCGGATCGGCCGGCCCGCGCGACAGTGGCCGCGCCCACTCGCCGTGCTCGCGCGGTTGCGCTAAAATTTTCCACCATGCTAGATCCTCGCGCACGAACCCTCCTGAAAACCCTGATCGAACGGTATATCGCCGACGGTCAGCCGGTCGGCTCGCGCACGTTGTCCCGTTACTCGGGGCTCGAGCTGAGCCCGGCAACGATCCGCAACGTGATGTCCGACCTGGAGGAGCTCGGCCTCGTGTCGAGCCCGCACACGTCGGCCGGCCGCATTCCGACGCCGCGCGGCTATCGCCTGTTCGTCGACACGATGCTGACGGTCGAGGCGCCGATCGACGCCGAAGCCGTCGCACGGCAGGTGCAGAACACGCTGCAGGCCGGCGAACCGCAGCAACGGGTGGTGGCGGCCGCGGCGAGCGTGCTGTCGAACCTGTCGCAATTCGCCGGTGTCGTGCTGACGCCGCGCCGCAGCCACGTGTTCAAGCAGATCGAGTTCATGCGCCTGTCGGACAAGCGCATCCTGCTGATCATCGTCACGCCCGAGGGCGACGTGCAGAACCGGATGCTCGCGACCCCGCGCGACTATTCGCCGTCGCAGCTCACCGAGGCGTCCAACTACATCAACGCGCACTTTGCCGGCCTGTCGTTCGACGAGGTGCGGCGCCGCCTGCGCGACGAGATCGACCAGCTGCGCGGCGACATGACCACGCTGATGCATGCAGCGGTGACGGCCAGCACCGAGGTGCCCGATACCGAGGACACCGTGCTCATTTCCGGCGAGCGCAACCTGCTCGAAGTGGCGGACCTGTCGTCCGACATGGCGCGGCTGCGCAAACTGTTCGACGTGTTCGACCAAAAGACGGGCCTCCTGCAACTGCTCGACGTGTCGAGCCACGCCCAGGGCGTGCAGATTTTCATCGGCGGCGAATCGACGCTCGTGCCGATCGAGGAAATGAGCGTCGTCACCGCGCCGTACGAGGTGAACGGCCAGATCGTCGGCACGCTCGGCGTGATCGGCCCGACCCGCATGGCCTACAACCGCGTGATCCCGATCGTCGACATCACCGCGCGGCTGCTGTCGCTCACGCTGAGCCAGCAGTAACGACCGTCGCCGGCGGGAATACCGTTCCGCCATCGTGCCGCGGCGCCGCGCGCGCCGCCAGTCGGTCGAACGGCCAGCCGACCCGATCGGGGCGGCCCGCTATAATTGAGAGCCGTCCGACTGCGTGCCCCGAGCACGTTCCTGCCCATGCGTTTCGATCTTGAGCCGCCTTCGAGTGTCGCGGCTGCCCATCGCATCGGCGTGCTGCTGATCAATCTCGGCACGCCCGACGCCCCGACGCCGCGCGCGGTGCGGCGCTATCTGGCCGAATTCCTGTCGGATCCCCGCGTCGTCGAAATCCCGCAGGTCGTCTGGCAGGTGCTGCTGCGCACGCTGATCCTGCCGCTGCGCGGCCGCGCGTCCGCGAAGAAATATGCGGCCGTCTGGATGCCCGAAGGCTCGCCGCTGCGCGTGTACACCGAGCGCCAGGCCGACGGCGTGCGGCATCTGCTCGCGTCGAACGGCTACCAGGTGAAGGTCGACTACGCGATGCGCTACGGCAGCCCGAACATCGCGCAGGCGCTCGCGCAGTTCAAGCGTGCCGGCGTCGAGCGCGTGCTGCTGATGCCGATGTATCCGCAATACTCGGCGTCCACCACGGCGACCGCATTCGATGCCGCGTTCGGCGCGCTCGCGCGGATGCGCAACCAGCCGGAAGTGCGCACGGTGCGGCAGTATGCCGACCATCCGGCCTATATCCACGCGCTCGCCGAGCAGGTGCGCCAGTACTGGGCGCAGCACGGCCGGCCGGACTTCGCGGCCGGCGACAAGCTCGTGCTGAGTTTTCACGGCGTGCCGAAGCGCACGCTCGATCTCGGCGACCCCTATCACGACCAGTGCCAGCAGACGGGCGCGCTGCTGATGGCCGCACTCGGGCTGTCGCCGCTCGAATGCCGCGTGACGTTCCAGTCACGCTTCGGCAAGGCAGAATGGCTGCAGCCGTACACGGCGCCGACGCTGCGCGAGCTCGGCGAGGCCGGCGTGCGGCGCGCCGATGTGTTCTGTCCCGGTTTTACGGCCGATTGTCTGGAGACGATCGAGGAGATCGGGATGGAAGTGCGCGACGAGTTCATCGCGGGCGGCGGCCAGGCCTTCCACCGGATTCCGTGCCTGAACGGCGCGCCCGCGTGGATCGGCGCCGTGGGCGAGATCGTCGCCGAGAATCTGCAGGGCTGGCCGGTGAAGGCCGCGCAGCCCGAAACGGTGAACTGAAATGATGGTACGACCCCTGCGTTCGCTGCGCCGCGACGGTGCGGCCGGTTGCGGCGGGACGGCCCGGCGGAGGCTGGCATGAATTACAGGATTTCGACGGAACCCGGCGCGAAGCTGCGCATCGACAAATGGCTGTGGGCGGCCCGCTTCTTCAAGACGCGCTCGCTCGCGTCCGACGCGGTCGACAAGGGTCACGTGAAGATCGGCGGCGCGGCGGTCAAGCCGGCGAAGGACGTCCGCGTCGGCGACGAAGTCGAGATTGCGATGGACGGTATCGTCTGGCACATTGCCGTGCTGGGCATTTGCGACGTGCGCGGGCCCGCGAGCATCGCGCAGACGCTTTACGCCGAAACGGAAGCGGGGCGCGTCGCGCGGCTCGCCGAACTGGAACGGCGCCGCACGTATCGCGAGCCGGCGGCCGAACTGCACGGCCGGCCGACCAAGCGCGACCGGCGCATCATCGACAGATTTTCTGGTGGGCGCTGAACATCTGGTCGAACGTCGCCCGCGCGCTACCGTATTCGGTCGTGCGGTCGGTGACGGCTCCGGACAGGCAGATGGTGGTGGTGCCGGCAATCAGTACCAGCGCGACCACCGATATGGCAAAGGTCAGTTTCACGGTACTCGCCTCGAAGACGGTGAATGTGGCGCCAGGTGGATGTCAGGCGGCGGTCAGCTAGGGTAAACGCGCTTTTCCGACGCTTGAGTTGGAGTGTAGTGCAGCCCCCTGTGGCGAGCTAGTACTTGCCTGGTAAGCGTTGTTACCGGGCGTTTCGTCCGGTTTGGCGGCAAATGCGCGCAATCGGGCGGCGTGCGGCGCGGTTGTTTCGCGGCATTGGCGAATGTCGGCGAATAACCCTCTTGAAATTGCAGTTTTCGCCCTTATTTGCACCAACAATGTGCGGTACCGCCGGTTATACGATTCGGCGGTTGCCGATTTGGCTTCAACCTCTAATCGACTTTCAGCGACATGGAAAACACGCAAGAGAACCCGGCAACCCAATCGGCCGAAGACATCGGCAGCGAGAAGCAGGCGGCGCAAGGCGCTGCTCCCGCCGCCGAAGCCGCCGACGCGGCGCTCGCGGAGGCTCAAGCCAAGGTCGCCGAGCTGCAGGAGAGCTACCTCCGGGCGAAGGCCGAGACCGAGAACGTCCGCCGTCGCGCGCAGGACGACGTCTCCAAGGCGCACAAGTTCGCGATCGAAAGCTTCGCCGAGCATCTGCTGCCCGTGCTGGACAGCCTCGAGGCCGCGGTCAGCGACACGTCCGGCGATATCGCGAAGGTGCGCGAAGGCGTCGAACTGACGCTGCGCCAACTGACGAGCGCGCTCGAGAAGGGCCGCGTCGTCGCGATCAACCCGGTCGGCGAGAAGTTCGATCCGCACCAGCACCAGGCTATTTCGATGGTGCCGGCCGAGCAGGAGCCGAACACGGTCGTCGCCGTGCTGCAAAAGGGCTACACGATCGCCGACCGCGTGCTGCGCCCGGCGCTCGTCACGGTCGCACAGCCGAAGTAAGGCTGCCGCGATGGTTCCCGCCGGCGTCGATCCGGCCGCGTTCGAGACGTTCGGCATGCGGCCGCTGTCGGCCGACACGTTCGATGCGGGCATCGGCGGCGCGGGCGACGCGCTCGCGGTGGTGTTCTTCTGGGGCGTCGACTGCTTCAACTGCGAGATCGCGAAGAAGGCGATGCTTGCCCAGCCCGACGCGATCCGCGCGCTGGACTTGAAGTGGTTCCATTGCAACGTGTACGAACATCATGAGCTGGGGCGCCGCTTCGCGCTGCACGGCGTGCCGACGTGGTTCTTCTTCCACCGGGGCAAGCGGCTCGGCCGCGCGACCGGCTGGCATGGCCTCGCGCAGTTCCGGGCGGCGGTGTCGGCGGCGCGCGCGAAGATCGGCGCGGCGGCCGGTGTGCCGTCGGGCGACGGCGTCGGCCCGCGCGATCCGGCTGCCGGCGGCGATTGAAAAAATTTAATCGCCGCATCGCTTCGCGGGTCTTGAAAACGGGCCGGCCGGACGCATTTCGGGAACAGAGTTGAATTCTGGCGCGCGAAACCACCCAAAAACGCGGGGTTTCGCGCAGCAAACAAGCATTTCTGGAGATTAGGAAAAATGGGAAAGATCATCGGTATTGACCTCGGCACCACGAACTCGTGCGTCGCCATCATGGAAGGCAATCAGGTCAAGGTCATCGAGAACTCGGAAGGCGCGCGCACGACGCCGTCGATCATCGCCTACATGGACGATAACGAAGTGCTCGTCGGCGCGCCGGCCAAGCGTCAGTCGGTGACGAACCCGAAGAACACGCTGTTCGCGGTGAAGCGCCTGATCGGCCGCCGCTTCGAAGAGAAGGAAGTCCAGAAGGACATCGGCCTGATGCCGTACGCGATCGTCAAGGCTGACAACGGCGACGCATGGGTCGAAGCGCACGGCGAGAAGCTCGCGCCGCCGCAGGTGTCGGCTGAAGTGCTGCGCAAGATGAAGAAGACGGCCGAAGACTACCTCGGCGAGCCGGTCACGGAAGCCGTGATCACGGTGCCGGCGTACTTCAACGACAGCCAGCGTCAGGCAACCAAGGACGCCGGCCGCATCGCGGGCCTCGAAGTCAAGCGGATCATCAACGAGCCGACCGCAGCCGCGCTCGCGTTCGGCCTCGACAAGGTCGAGAAGGGCGACCGCAAGATCGCCGTGTATGACCTCGGCGGCGGCACGTTCGACGTGTCGATCATCGAGATCGCGGACGTCGACGGCGAAATGCAGTTCGAAGTGCTGTCGACCAACGGCGACACGTTCCTCGGCGGCGAGGACTTCGACCAGCGCATCATCGATTACATCATCGGCGAGTTCAAGAAGGAGCAGGGCGTCGACCTGTCGAAGGACGTGCTCGCGCTGCAGCGCCTGAAGGAAGCCGCTGAAAAGGCGAAGATCGAGCTGTCGTCGAGCCAGCAGACCGAAATCAACCTGCCGTACATCACGGCCGATGCATCGGGCCCGAAGCACCTGAACCTGAAGATCACCCGCGCGAAGCTGGAAGCGCTGGTCGAGGATCTGGTCGAGCGCACGATCGAACCGTGCCGCATCGCGATCAAGGACGCCGGCGTCAAGGTGTCGGACATCGACGACGTGATCCTGGTCGGCGGCCAGACCCGCATGCCGAAGGTCCTGGAAAAGGTGAAGGAGTTCTTCGGCAAGGATCCGCGCCGTGACGTGAACCCGGACGAAGCCGTCGCAGTCGGCGCGGCGATCCAGGGCCAGGTCCTGTCGGGCGACCGCAAGGACGTGCTGCTGCTCGACGTGACCCCGCTGTCGCTCGGCATCGAGACGCTCGGCGGCGTGATGACGAAGATGATCAACAAGAACACGACGATCCCGACGAAGCACGCACAGGTGTATTCGACGGCGGACGACAACCAGTCGGCCGTGACGATCAAGGTGTTCCAGGGCGAACGCGAGATGGCAGCGGGCAACAAGCTGCTCGGCGAGTTCAACCTCGAAGGCATCCCGCCGTCGCCGCGCGGCGTGCCGCAGATCGAAGTGACCTTCGACATCGACGCGAACGGCATCCTGCACGTCGGCGCGAAGGACAAGGCGACCGGCAAGGAAAACAAGATCACGATCAAGGCGAACTCGGGCCTGTCCGACGCTGAAATCGATCAGATGATCAAGGACGCGGAAGCGAACGCAGCGGAAGACCACAAGCTGCGCGAGCTGGCTGATTCGCGCAACCAGGGCGACGCGCTGGTCCACAGCACGAAGAAGGCGCTGACCGAGTACGGCGACAAGCTGGACGCCGGCGAGAAGGACAAGATCGAAGCGGCGCTGAAGTCGCTCGAGGAAGTCCTGAAGGACACGTCGGCCGACAAGGCGGCGATCGACGCGAAGGTCGAGGAACTCGGCCAGGCTTCGCAGAAGCTCGGCGAAAAGATGTACGCCGACATGCAGGCGCAGCAGGCCGGTGCCGCTGGCGCGGCGGGTGCAGCGGAAGGCGCGGCGCACGCGGGCGGTGCGCAGCAGGCTGCCGACGACGTCGTCGACGCCGAGTTCAAGGAAGTGAAGAAGGACTAAGCCGGGTTGCCATGGCACCGCACGCCGCGCGCGACACGCGCGCGGCGCGGCTGAACAGCGGTCTGTCTTTCCTTCCGGATGGCCGGATCGACTCCACGCCTGGCGGGCTTCGCGGCCCTCCGGGCACATTTGTTTTTTGGCGGGTGCTGCGCGAGCCGTCCGCGGACGGTGCAGCGCCAGACGAGTCGAGAGACTTTACTGCGGGCGAAAGGAGCCGCCGCGTGCGTGATGCGCGACGGCACAGTGAATCGATATGGCGAAACGGGATTACTACGAGGTTCTGGGCGTCGCGAAGAATGCGAGCGACGACGAAATCAAGAAGGCGTATCGCAAGCTTGCGATGAAGTATCACCCTGACCGCAATCCGGACAGCAAGGATGCGGAAGAGCATTTCAAGGAGGCGAAGGAAGCCTATGAAATGCTGTCGGACGACCAGAAGCGCGCGGCGTACGATCAGTACGGCCACGCGGGCGTCGATCCGAACATGGGCGGTGCGGGCGGTCAGGGTTTCGGCGGTTTCGCGGATGCGTTCGGCGACATCTTCGGCGACATCTTCGGTCAGGCCGCGGGCGGTGCTGCACGCGGTGGCCGCGGCGGCCCGCAGGTGTATCGCGGCGCCGACCTGCGCTACAGCATGGAAATCACGCTCGAGCAGGCCGCGCACGGCTACGACACGCAGATCCGCGTGCCGAGCTGGGTGTCGTGCGAAGTCTGCCACGGGTCGGGCGCGAAGCCCGGCACGAAGCCCGAAACCTGCCCGACCTGTCACGGCCAGGGCACGGTGCGCATGTCGCAGGGCTTCTTCAGCATCCAGCAGACCTGCCCGAAGTGTCACGGCACCGGCACCTACATCCCCGAACCGTGCGCGCACTGCCACGGGTCGGGCAAGGTGAAGGAAACCAAGACGCTCGAAGTGAAGATCCCGGCCGGCATCGACGACGGGATGCGGATCCGCTCGGCCGGCAACGGCGAGCCGGGCATCAACGGCGGGCCGCCGGGCGACCTGTACGTCGAGATCCACATCAAGCCGCACTCGGTGTTCGAGCGCGACGGCGACGATCTCCACTGCCAGATGCCGATTCCGTTCACGACCGCCGCACTCGGCGGCGAGATCGAGGTGCCGACGCTGGCCGGCCGGGCATCGTTCCCGGTGCCGGAAGGCACGCAGTCGGGCAAGACGTTCCGTCTGCGCGGCAAGGGGATCAAGGGTCTGCGGTCGAGCATCGCGGGCGATCTGTACGTGCACGTGCAGGTCGAGACGCCCGTGAAGCTGACCGACCAGCAACGCGATCTGCTCAAGCAGTTCGAGAAGTCGCTGGCCGAGGGCGGGGCGCGTCACAGCCCGCAGAGCAAGAGCTGGTTCGACCGGGTGAAGAGCTTCTTCGAGTAACGGCATGACTGAAGGCAACGAGAGCGCGTCGTTCGCGCTCTTGGACGATTGCGACTCGACCGCGTCCGCGCGGTCGAGTCGTTTGTATTCCGGTTTCGTGCGCGAACGCGTGTGCACGGATCCGGCACGGCTCGACGAAGTCGATGCGGCGGTGGCGCAGGATCTGCGCGACGGGCTGCATGCGGTCGTCGTCGGCGATTACGCATTCGGACGCAATCTGGACAGCGCGCAGCCGGGCCATGCCCCGCTGCGCTTTTTGTTGTATGCGCGCTGCGAGCGCCTGTCGCGTGACGAAGTCGATGCGTGGCTCGCGCAGCAGGACGGCGGCGGTCCGCCGTCGATCGCGGGCGTCGCGCACGTCGCGAAGAGCGTGTCGCGCGATGCGTTCGACGCGGCGATCGCCGCGGTGCACGACGCACTGCGCGCCGGCGATTCGTACCAGATCAACTACACGTACCGGCTGAATTTCGACATGTTCGGCACGCCGCCCGCGCTGTATCGGCGGCTGCGCGCGCGTCAACCCGTGCGTTACGGCGCGCTGATTGCGCTGCCTGACGACGCGTGGGTCGTGTCGTGCTCGCCGGAGCTGTTCGTCGAGAAGCACGGCGACGTGCTGCGCGCACGGCCGATGAAGGGCACCGCGCCGCGCTCGGCCGATCCGCGCGACGATGCGGCGGCCGCCGCGTTCCTCGCGAACGATCCGAAGAACCGCGCGGAAAACGTGATGATCGTCGACCTGCTGCGCAACGACGTGTCGCGGATCGCGCGCACGGGCACGGTCAAGGTGCCGGCGTTGTTCTCGGTCGAACCGTATGCGTCGGTGTGGCAGATGACGTCGACGGTCGAGGCCGGCTGGCGCGACGGCACGACGTTCGCGCAGATGCTGCGCGCGCTGTTTCCGTGCGGATCGATCACCGGCGCGCCGAAGCACAAGACGATGGAACTGATCGACGTGATCGAGTCGACGCCGCGCGGGCTCTATACCGGCGCGATTGGCTGGCTCGAGGCGCCGAAGGAGGGCGCGTCGGCAGGCGGCGCGGTGCCCGGTGCCGCGACCGGCTGCGGTGATTTCTGCCTGTCGGTCGCGATCCGGACGCTGACGCTCGATGCCGGCGCAACGATCGCCACGCGCGACGCGGCACCAGCCGCTGCCGGCCGGCGGCGCGGCACGATGGGCGTCGGCGCGGGCATCGTGCTCGACAGCGTCGCCGCCGACGAATATGCGGAGTGCGAATTGAAAGCGCGATTCCTGACCGACGCCGATCCCGGCTTCCAGTTGTTCGAAACCACTGCCGCGACGCGTGCGGATGGCATCCGGCATCGCGAGCGCCATCTCGGGCGGCTGCAGCGCAGCGCGGAGGCGTTCGGCTTTCGCGTCGACACCGATGCGTTGCGCCGCGAGATCGACGCGCGCTGCGCGGCGCTCGACGGCGACGGCCCGTACCGGATGAAGCTCGCGCTCGCGAAGGACGGCACGCTCGAGATCACCGCCGCGGCGCTGAAGCCGCTGCCGGCGGGGCCGGTCGGCGTGATGCTCGCGTCCGCGCACGGCTTCGCGCCGACCCGCACGGACGACGCGCTGTTGCTGCACAAGACGACGCGCCGCGCCGAATACGATCGTGCATGGCAGGCGGCGGAAGCGCTCGGTGGCTTCGACATGCTGTTCGTGAACGAGCGCGGCGAGGTGACGGAAGGCGGCCGCTCGAACCTGTTCGTGAAGCTCGACGGCCAGTGGGTGACGCCGCCGCTGACGAGCGGCGTGCTGCCGGGCGTGATGCGCGGCGTGCTGCTCGACGACCGCGCGTTCGGCGCGATGGAGCGCGTCGTCACGCTCGACGATCTGGCGCGCGCGCAAGCGTTGCTGCTGACCAATGCATTGCGCGGCGCGCTCGATGCGGTGTTGAAATGATGCGATGACGGTTCGGGCCACGTACCCGACGAACCGGTGCCGCCCGCCTCCGGCAATACGGCATCCAAGGAAAAAGCGCGGCGCCCCGCAAAGGGCGCCGCGCTTTTTTCATCGACAGGGCATGGCGGTGGCGAATGCGCCGCCGGCCGCGCGTCAGAACGCGTGTTCCGGGCCGGGGAACGAGCCGTCTTTCACCGCGCTTACGTACGCTTCGACGGCCGCCTGGATGTTCGGCTGCCCCTGCATGAAATCTTTCACGAAGCGCGGACGCTTGCCGGGGAAAATGCCGAGCATGTCGTGCAGCACGAGCACCTGGCCCGAGCAATCGTCGCCCGCACCGATGCCGATCGTCGGCACGCGCAGCATGCGCGTGACCTCGGACCCGATCAGGGTCGGCACGGCTTCGAGCAGGACGACCTGCGCGCCGGCCGCCTCGACCGCACGCGCGTCACGCAGCAGTTGCGCGGCGCTGGCCTCGGTCTTGCCCTGTACCTTGAAGCCGCCGAACGCGTGCACCGACTGCGGCGTGAGGCCCACGTGCGCACAGACGGGCACCGCGCGTTCGACGAGGAAGCGGATCGTCTCGGCGAGCCATTCGCCGCCTTCGAGCTTGATCATCTGCGCACCGGCGCGCATGAGCTTGACGGCGCTCGCGAATGCGTCGGCTGGCGTGCCGTACGTGCCGAACGGCAGGTCGGCCATGATCAGCGCGCGCGGCTGCGCACGCGCAACACAGGCGGTGTGATACGCGATGTCGTCGAGCGATACGGGCAGCGTGGTCGTGTGGCCCTGCAGTACGTTGCCGAGCGAGTCGCCGATCAGCAGCACGTCGACGCCCGAACGGTCGAGCAGCGCGGAAAAGCTCGCGTCGTAGCAGGTGAGCATCGCGATCTTCTCGCCGGCGTCGCGCATTGCCTGCAGCTTGGGGACCGTCACGGCAGGCCGGCTCGATTCCTGGAGATAGGTCATGGGAAATCCGGTTCGAGGGTGAAAACGACAGGCGAGGACGCGTCAGCGCGTCGTCTCGCCCTTGACGAAAAATTCCTTGCGGCCGCGCATCGTGTCGATGCGCTCGATCAGCAGGGCAAGGTCTTCGGGGGAATCCAGCGGGTTCAGGTGTTCGGCTGCGACCGTCAGTACCGGCGTGCGGTCGTAGTGATAGAAGAATTCGTTGTACGCGTCGACGAGCGCGCGCAGGTATGCGTCGCTGATCTGCAGCTCCATCGGCAGCCCGCGCTTCTGGATGCGCGAGAACAGCACCTCGGGGCTCGCCTGCAGGTAGACGACGAGGTCGGGCGCGGGGGCCTGCGGCACGTCGACGTGCGTCGCGATCGACCGGTACAGCTGCCATTCGTCTTCCGGCAGGTTCAGCCGCGCGAAGATGTCGTTTTTCTGCGGCATGAAATCGGCGATCACCGGCCGACCCGTTTCGAGCGCGCCGATCAGTTCGCGCGCCTGCTGCGCACGCTGCAGTGCGAACGACAGCTGCGCGGGCAATGCATAGCGCGCGGTGTCGCGATAGAAGCGTTCGAGAAACGGATTGTCCTGCGGGCGTTCGAGCAACGTCTGCATCGACCAGCGCTCGGCGAGCAGGCGCGCGAGCGTCGTCTTGCCGACGCCGATCGGGCCTTCGATCACGAGATAGCGATGCGGGGCGCGCAGGTCGGGCGCGGTGACGGTCAGCGGAGTGGTGTTCATCGGCAGCGGTTCTTGTCGGCGTCTGCGCCGGCGGCAAGGGCCTTCTGCATCAGGCATTGACAGGTCTGCACCTTCTCGACGCGCTGGTTTGCCACCGCGGCGAGGAAGGCATCGGCGCGGCCGCGCGCGGGGATGTCGAGCGCCGGCTCGATTTCGACGAGCGGCACGAGCGCAAACGCGCGATCGGTGAGGCGCGGATGCGGGACGATCAGGTCGGGTTCGTCGATCGAGTCGGTGCCGAACAGCAGGATGTCGAGGTCGAGCGTGCGTGGCGCGTTGCGATACGGGCGCTCGCGCCCGAAGTGATGTTCGATCTTCTGGCAGAGCGCGAGCAGCTCCCGGGCCGACAGCGTCGTGTCGAGCTTGACGACGCAGTTGTAGTAATCGTCGCCGCCCGCTTCGAAGGGCGCCGTGCGATACAGGCTCGATTTGCCGAGGATCGAGATGGTGCGCTGCTGCGCAAGGCACACCACCGCGTCCTTCAGGGTCTGGCGCGCATCGCCGAGATTCGCCCCCAGTCCGATATATGCAACCGTCATGGCATCACTTCCTACGTCGTTCGCCGGCGAGCGCGTCAGTCGTCGGAACCGCCCGCGGTGTCCGGCGCCTGCTCGGCCACGCCTTCGCCCTGCTGGCGGTTTCGCGCACCGCCGCGGCGGCGCCGCTTGCGGGGCGATTTTTCCTTCGAGCCGCCCTGCGTGAGGAGTGCCTCACGAGCGGCTGCGTCGCCTTCGATGAAATCCGTCCACCACTGGCCGACAGCTGCTTCGAGCTCGCCGGATTCGCAGCGTAACAGGAGGAAATCATACCCCGCTCTAAACCTTTGGTGTTCCAGCAACCGCATCGCGCTGCGGCCCGAGCGTTTCTCGAGGCGCAGCTGCAGGCCCCAGATCTCGCGCATGTCGGCCGAGTAGCGCTTGTGGATCGCGAGCTTCTCGGTCTGCATGTCGAGCACGTCGTCCATCGCGCGATGGAGCGCCGGCACCGGGAATTCGCCTTCCGCCGTGTATTGCTCGAAACGCTGGCGCATGTCGTGCCACAGCAGCGTCGCGAACAGGAAGCCCGGCGACACCGGCTTGCCGGCGCGCACGCGCGCGTCGGTGTTGTTCAGCGCGAGCGTGATGAACTTTTCGCCCTGCGGCTGTTCGAGCACGACGTCGAGGAGCGGCAGCAGCCCGTGGTGCAGGCCCTCCTTGCGCAGTTGCTTCAGGCATGCGAGCGCGTGGCCCGACAGCAGCAGCTTCAGCATTTCGTCGAACAGGCGCGCCGCCGGCACGTTGTTGATCAGGTCGGCCAGCGCGTTGATCGGCTCGCGCGTGTGCGGCTCGATCTCGAAACCGAGCTTCGCCGCGAAACGCACGACGCGCAGCATCCGCACCGGATCCTCGCGGAAGCGCGTGGCCGGATCGCCGATCATCCGCAACAGGTGGGCGCGCATGTCGGCCATCCCGTCGTGGTAGTCGAGCACCGTCTGCGTCGACGGATCGTAGTACATCGCGTTGATCGTGAAGTCGCGGCGCGCGGCGTCTTCGTGCTGCTCGCCCCAGACGTTGTCGCGCAGCACGCGGCCGCTGGCGTCCACCGCATGCGTGCGGCGATCGAGCTCGTCGCGCTTCAGGCGCCTCTGCGGCGCGGCCGCGGCGGCTTCGGGCGGTGCGTCGACCAGGGCGCGGAACGTCGACACCTCGATCAGCTCCTGGCCGAACTGCACGTGGACGATCTGGAAGCGGCGGCCGATCAGGCGCGCACGGCGGAACAGGCGCTGCACCTCGGTCGGCGTCGCGTCGGTCGCGACGTCGAAGTCCTTCGGCGCGATGCCGAACAGCAGGTCGCGCACGGCGCCGCCGACGATGAACGCGCGAAAGCCCGCCTGTTGCAGCGTGTCGGTCACGCGCACTGCGTTCTTCGAGATCAGCGACGGATCGATCCGATGCACGCTGGCCGGCACGACGGTCGGCTCATGATTGCTGCGGGGCTTCTTTGCGGTGCCCCCGCGGTGGCCCTTTGCGGGGCGCGGGGCAGGGGCCGCTTCGGCGACGGGGGCCGGGGCGGGCGACGTTTGTTCGGCGCCGTCCTGGCCGAGCAGCTTGCGAATGAATTTTTTGATCACGACGTTCAGAAGAGATCGAGGATGCGCCAGCCGCGGTCGCTTGCATGCGCACGCAGCGTGTCGTCGGGGTTGGTCGCGATCGGGTCGGTGACTTTCTCGAGCAACGGGATGTCGTTGTGCGAGTCGCTGTAGAAGTAGCTGTGTTCGAAGTCGTCCCAGTGCTTGCCGAGCGACGCGAGCCACGCTTCGGTGCGCACGATCTTGCCTTCGCGGTAGCTCGGCGTGCCGGTCGGCCGGCCCGTGTACGGCGAGTCGGGGTGGCCGTCGGTCGTTTCGACCTCGCACGCGATCAGCGTGTCGACGCCGAACGCGGTCGCGATCGGACGCGTGATGAATTCGTTGGTCGCGGTCACGACGCAGCAGAGGTCGCCGGCATCGAGGTGCTTGCGCACGAGTTCGAGCGCGGCGGGCGTCATCGCGGGGCGGATCACCTCGTGCATGTACTGCTCGTGCCATTCGGCCAGCTGCGCGCGCGAATACTTCGCGAGCGGCGTGAGCATCGCGCACAGGTACGCATGGATGTCGAGCTTGCCGGCCTTGTAGTCGGCGAAGAACTGATCGTTCTGACGCGAGAAGCTTTCCGCGTCAACGATGCCGAGCTTCACCATGAAGCGGCCCCATTCGTGGTCGCTATCGGTCGGGATCAGCGTGTGATCGAGGTCAAAGAGTGCCAGATTAGTCATGGAAGGGCATTTTACTCGAAGCGGTTCGGGCCTGTGCCCGGTGGTGCGATGTCGTCGCCGGGGCGGGCCAGCATCCGGCGCAGCAGCGGCAGCGTGACGGCGCGTTTCTGCTCGAGCGAGAAGCGGTCGAGCGCGTCGAGCAGCGCCATCAGGCTCGGCATGTCGCGGCGGAAATGGGTCAGCAGGTACGCGGCGATGTCGTCGGTGAGCGCGATCCCGCGCTCCTTCGCCGCGAGCTTCAGCACGGCGATCTTGCCGGCGTCGGACGGCGGCGACAGATGGAACACGAGCCCCCAGCCGAGGCGCGTGCGCAGATCTTCGCGCACGTCGAGCGCGAGCGGCGCCGCGGGGCCTGCCGCGACGAACGCGCTCGACGGGTGTGCGCGGACTTCGTTGAACAGGTTGAACAGCGCGACCTGCTGGGTGTCGCTCATCTTGTCGCAGTCGTCGATCGCGTAGATGCCGATGCGCGGGTCGAACGTGAACGCGCCGAGCGGGCTCTGCGGCGTCAGGTAGCGCGCGTAGCCGTACGACGCATCGCTCACGAGCGCCTGCAGCAGGTGGGTGCGGCCGCTGCCGGGCTCGCCCCAGATGTAGAACGACCGGTCCGGCACGGGCCCCGCCGCGAGCGCGAGGTCGAGCTTCTGGAGCCGCGAGACCAGCTCGTCGTTCTCTTCATTCATGATGAAGTTGTCGAACGTGGCGGGCGGCGGCGTGCCGAGATCGAGCGTCAGTTGACGGGACACAACAGTCACAATGCGGGTCGGTTGAAAAAACGCGTGCGATACGTGCGGTTCGTGCGATATGCCGGGCACGCGCAGGGGAGGGATGCGGTGCCAGAACACGCGGCCGCACGCACGGCGGCGCGCGGGTTTCGGCGCAGCTCGCGTAGCGAGGAAAACGGGGACGTGTCGACCAAGATGCAATCCCTGACGATTCGGTGCTGGGAATTCCGGCCAACGGGCCGGCTTCGGGTAAAATCGCATTTTACCGACCTTCTCGCATTCCCCCATGAATCCTCCGAAATCCGCTCCTGACGCTCAGGGTCTGTCCTATCGCGACGCAGGCGTCGACATCGACGCGGGCGACGCGCTCATCGACAAGATCAAGCCTTTTGCGAAGAAAACCCTGCGCGACGGCGTGCTCGGCGGCATCGGCGGGTTCGGTGCGCTGTTCGAGGTGCCGAAGAAGTACAAGGAGCCCGTCCTCGTGTCGGGCACCGACGGTGTGGGCACCAAGCTCAAGCTGGCCTTTCATCTGAACAAACACGACACCGTCGGCCAGGACCTGGTCGCGATGAGCGTGAACGACATCCTCGTGCAGGGTGCCGAGCCGCTGTTCTTCCTCGACTACTTCGCGTGCGGCAAGCTCGACGTCGACACGGCTGCAACCGTCGTCAAGGGCATCGCGCACGGCTGCGAGCTGTCGGGCTGCGCGCTGATCGGCGGTGAAACGGCTGAAATGCCGGGCATGTACCCGGACGGCGAATACGACCTGGCCGGTTTCGCGGTCGGCGCGGTCGAGAAGAGCAAGATCATCGACGGCAGCACGATCGCCGAAGGCGACGTGGTGCTCGGCCTCGCATCGAGCGGCATCCACTCGAACGGCTTCTCGCTCGTGCGCAAGATCATCGAGCGCGCGAACCCCGACCTGTCGGCGGATTTCCACGGCCGCTCGCTGGCCGATACGCTGATGGCGCCCACGCGCATCTACGTGAAGCCGCTGCTCGCGCTGATGCAGAAGCTGTCGGTGAAGGGCATGGCCCACATCACCGGCGGCGGCCTCGTCGAGAACATTCCGCGCGTGCTGCGCGAAGGCCTCACCGCCGAACTCGACCAGAACGCCTGGCCGCTGCCGCCGCTGTTCAAGTGGCTGCAGGAGCACGGCGGCGTCGCCGATGCCGAAATGCACCGCGTGTTCAACTGCGGGATCGGGATGGCCGTGATCGTTTCGGCGGCCGATGCCGACGCAGCGATCGCCGACCTGACGGCCGCCGGCGAGCAGGTGTGGAAGATCGGCACCGTGCGTGCGAGCCGCGAAGGCGAGGCGCAGACGGTCGTGGTCTGACACACCGCAAGCAGGATGCAGCAAGGAAAACCGCCCGGAGTCGATCCGGGCGGTTTTTTTTCGGGCGCGCCCTTTCACGTATCGGCGCGCCATTGAAGGAGGAACGACGATGACCGAAGACGAACGTGCGATTCGCGATCTGGTGGAAACCTGGTTCGTGTCGAGCCGGCGCGGCGATCTGGCGACCGTGCTCGACCTGATCGCCGACGACGCGATTTTCATGGTGGCCGGCCAGCCGCCGTTCGACAAGGCGGCGTTCGCGGCCGCGTCGCGCGACGCCAATGCGGCGGCGGGCACTGCGCCGAAAGTCGACGGCCGTTACCGGATCGACGAACTGCGTGTGATGGGCGACTGGGCGTACCTGCGCAATTTCCTGGAGATCGACGTGACGACGCCGGATGGCGACACCCTGCGCCGCTCGGGCCATACGCTGACGATCTTCCGCAAACTGGACGGCCGCTGGCAACTCACGCGCGACGCGAATCTCGTGACGCTCGCGCATTGAGCGCGTTGCCGTTCACGCCGACGCTCGTGTCGATGATGCGTCGATCGACGTGACGTTCGCGTGCGGGTGACCGGCGCCCGTATCAGGCCGGCGGCAGACGGCCATCGAGCACGCGTTCGAGCGTGTCGAGCGCCTGCGCGGTCGAATCCGGCGCGACGCAATCGACGACGAGCCGCTCCGGCATCGCGCGCAGCCACGTGATCTGCCGTTTGCACAGCTGGCGCGTCGCGAAGATGCCCTTGTCGCGCATGGTCCGGTAGTCGGTGTCGCCGTCGAGGAATTCCCATGCCTGGCGGTAGCCGACGCAGCGCATCGACGGCAGGCCGAGATGCAGATCCTCGCGACGGCGCAGCCGTTCGACTTCATTGATGAAACCCGCGTCGAGCATCGCGTCGAAGCGTTGCGCGATGCGCGCGTGCAGCACCGCGCGGTCCGACGGCTCGAGCGCGACCGGCACGAAGCGGTACGCGGCGGCCGCGTCATCCGTGGGCCGCGGCGCGGCGAGCAAGGTCGACATCGGCTGCCCGCTCAGCAGGAACACTTCGAGCGCACGCTGGATCCGCTGCGAATCGTTCGGCGCAAGCCGCGCGGCCGTCGCGGGGTCGACCTGCGCGAGCCGCGCGTGCAACGCGGGCCAGCCGTCGCGCGCGGCGTCGGCGTCGAGCTCCGCGCGCACGGCCGGGTCGGCGGTCGGCAGGTCGTTGAGGCCCTGCGTCAATGCCTTGTAGTACAGCATCGTGCCGCCCGCGAGCAACGGCGTGCGGCCGCGCGCGACGATCTCGCCGATCAGGCGCAGCGCATCCGCACGGAATTCGGCCGCCGAATACGCATCGGCCGGGTCGATGATGTCGATCAGATGGTGCGGCACGCTCGCGCGCTCGTCGCGCGTCGGTTTCGCGGTGCCGATATCCATGTCGCGGTAGACGAGCGCCGAATCGACGCTGACGATCTCGATCGGGCGGCGCGCGGCCAGCGCCAGCGCGGCGGCCGTCTTGCCCGATGCGGTGGGGCCGAGCAGGCAGGCGATCGTCCTCGGACGGGAGGGCGGGGATGCGCTCATTGCCCGCGCATGAAGAGGCGGTCGAGATCGTTCAGCGTGAGCTGATACCACGTCGGCCGGCCGTGATTGCATTGGTCCGCGCGTTCGGTGGCTTCCATCTGGCGCAGCAATGCGTTCATCTCGTCGAGCGTCAGGCGCCGGTTCGCGCGCACCGCGTGGTGGCACGCGAGCGTGCCGAGCAGCTCGTGCTGGCGCTCGGTGAGCACACGCGAGCCGCCGAACGCATGCAGGTCGGCGAGCACCGCGCGCGCGAGCGACTGCAGATCCGCGTCCTTCAGCAGTGCGGGCACCGCGCGGATCGCGAGCGACGTCGGCGACAGCACCGCGAGGTCGAAGCCGAGCGATTCGAGCGTGTCGCGTTCTTCCTCGACCGTGCCGATCTCGACCGGCGTCGCCGTCATCGATACCGGCAGCAGCAGCGACTGCACCGCGACCGTGCGGTCGGCGAGCGCGTTCTTGAACTGTTCGTACAGGATCCGTTCGTGTGCCGCGTGCATGTCGACGATCACGAGGCCGTACGCATTCTGGGCGAGCACGTAGATTCCGTGGATCTGGCCGAGCGCGAAGCCGAGCGGCTGCTCGTCGTGCGCGGTGCCGGCGAGCGGCGACGCGACGAAACCCGACAGCGGTGCGATCGGCGCATCGGCCGAATCCGCCGCGTCGCGCGCGACGATCGTCGTGCCGTCCGGCGTGCCCGCACCCGTGTCCTTGCGGCCGAACAGCGCGTCGTAGAGCGCGAGCGGTTGCGCGACCGGCAGCGTGCCCTGCGTCATGCGCGCCTGGCGCATCCACGTGTTGCCCGACGACGATGACGGTGCCGCTGACGGCGACGAGAAGCCGCTGCCGCCCGTGCCGGTGGCGGCGCCCTGGCCGAGCGGCGTATTCAGGAACGATGCGGGGCTGCCCGGCGCCGGGGAGAGTTGCGCGGCATGGCCGCCCGCGGTGGTTTCCGGCGACGCGCCCGCATGGCGCGCGAGCGCGCGCTGCACCGCGTGGAATACGTACTGGTGGATCGAGCGCGAATCGCGGAACCGCACTTCGATCTTCGACGGGTGCACGTTCACGTCGACCGCTTCGGGCGGCAGGTCGAGGAACAGCACGTACGACGGGTAACGGTCGCCGTGGAGCACGTCCTCATACGCCGCGCGCACCGCGTGGGTGAGCAGCTTGTCGCGCACGAAGCGGCCGTTCACGAAGAAATACTGCTGGTCGGCGCGGCCGCGGCTCGCGGTCGGCAGGCCCGCGCAGCCGTAGACGGCGAGCGGCCCGGCCTGCTCGTCGAGCGGCAGGTGCGCGGTCGCGAAGCTGTCGCCGAGGATCTTCGCGACGCGCTGCGCGGGCTCGGTCGCGTTCCAGTGCTCGACGGCCTTGCCGTTGTGCAGCACGGAGATCGCGACGTCCGGTCGCGCGAGCGCCGCGCGGCGGATCATTTCGAGGCAGTGGCCGAACTCGGTCTGTTCGCTTTTCAGGAATTTGCGGCGCGCAGGCGTGTTGAAGTACAGCTCGCGTACCTCGATCGTCGTGCCGACCGCGCCGGCGGCCGGCGACAGCGCGCCCGTGGTCGCGTCGATCTTCGTCGCATGCGCGACGTCGGCCGTGCGGCTCGTGATCGACATCTCCGCGACCGACGCGATCGACGCGAGCGCTTCGCCGCGAAAACCCAGCGTCGCGACCGCCTCGAGTTCCTCGAGCGAGCGGATCTTGCTCGTCGCGTGACGCATCAGCGCGAGCGGCAGCTCGCCGGGCGGAATCCCGCAGCCGTCGTCGGTGATCGAGATGCGCTTGACGCCGCCTTCCTCGAGCACGATGCGCAGCGTCGTCGCGCCGGCGTCCATCGCGTTCTCGAGCAGCTCCTTGACGACCGACGCCGGGCGTTCGACGACCTCGCCGGCGGCGATCTGGCTGATCAGCTGGTCGGGCAGGGGCTGGATCGCGCGCAGCGGGCGCGCAGCGGGGGCGGGCGCGGCGCCCGCGGCCGTTTCGGTGATTTCGGACATGGCCGAATTATAGCGAGGCGGCGGGGGCGTGCCGGCGCCGCGGGCGGTTACGTTTTTTCACGGAGCCTTAAGGGAGTTTCGGTATCATGGCTCCGTTCAGCGCGTCGCCTTGTCCGGCGGGCGCTTCCGCTTGTTTCGGCCGTTCCGGCCCTTTCGCCTTCGAGGAATTGCATTTGGATACGCTGCTTCATTTCGTCAACCTGGTCCTGCATATCGACGCATTTCTCGGCGACTTCATCCGGCAGTACGGCGCATGGGTGTATCTGGTGCTGTTCCTGATCGTGTTCTGCGAGACGGGGCTCGTCGTGTTGCCGTTCCTGCCCGGCGATTCGCTGCTGTTCATCGGCGGCGCGTTCGCGGCGACGGGCGACATGAACGTCGGCGCGCTGATCGTGCTGCTGCTGATCGCGGCCATTACCGGCAATACCGTGAACTATCTGATCGGCCGCTGGATCGGGCCGAAGGTGTTCAACACCCATATCCCGGTGCTCGAGCGCTTCCTCGATCGGGCCGCGCTGCAGAAGACTCACTCGTTCTACGACAAGCATGGCGGCAAGACGATCGTGCTCGCGCGCTTCATTCCGGTCGTGCGCACGTTCGCGCCGTTCGTTGCCGGCGCGTCGTCGATGAGCGTCACGCGCTTCCAGCTGTTCAACGTGATCGGTGCGCTGCTCTGGGTGCTGCTGCTGGTGCTGCTCGGCTACTTCTTCGGCAACATCCCGTTCATTCGCCAGTATCTGAACGTGATCGTGCTGGCGGGGATCGGCGCGGCGATCGTGCCGGTCGCGCTCGGCGCGTTGTGGAAGCTGGTGCGCGGGCGGCAATCGGGCGATACGCAGAAGACGGGCGGGCGCTGAGCCGGCGCGGTTTCTCTTCTTCGCAATTGAAAAGCGTGGCGGTTGTGAACTGCCACGCTTTTTTTCGTCCGTACGGTTCAGGTGTTGCGATGCGAGATCGGCGTTTCGGGCGTCGGGTATTGCGCGTCGCGGAACGTCTCGAGGATCACGCGGTTGGTATCGCAGTACACCTGCCAGTAGTTCTCCGGCTGCGTCGACGGGCGCACGAACAGCAGCGGGCCTTCCGGCGTGAACTGCAGCACGCCGACGTCCGGTGCCGGCACCTTCATCACGTTCGGGATCAACTGGATCTGCGTCTTCAGGCGGTTGATCGCATCGGCCGCGTCGACGCCGTTCGCGATCTTCGCGGTCAGGTCGACGCGGCGATGCGGCGTCGCGCTGTAGTTCGCGATGTTGTCCGAGAAGATCTTGTTGTTGCCGACGATCGTCACGACGTTGTCGGCGGTGATGATCGTCGTGCCGAACAGGCCGAGTTCCTTCACCGTGCCGGTGACGCCGCCCGCGCTGATCACGTCGCCGATCTTGAACGGACGCAGCACCTGCATGAACACGCCGGCGGCGAAGTGCGCGAGCAGGCCGCCCCAGGCGGTGCCGATCGCGAGGCCGAGGCCCGCGAGCAGTGCGGCGAACGACGTGGTCTGCACGCCGAAGATCTGCAGGATCGCGAGGATCAGCAGGATCGTCAGCAGCACGCCGACCACCGAGGTCAGGTAGTCGGTGAGCGTCGGGTCGACCTTGCCGCTGCGGCGCACGACCTTGCCGAGCAGTCCGGTACCGATCCGGATTGCCCAGCGGCCGATGAACCACAGCGCGATCGCGGCGAGCAGGTTGAGGCCGAAGTCGAGGCCGCGGGTCATCAGGAATTGCTGGGCGGTTTCAAGATTCAGCATGGGTACTCCATGAAATGAAAGAGAGCCGGCAGTCGGCTTGGCGACCGATGGTTATAACCGAACAGGCGAGGATCGAGGATGAAAGAGTGTTAAAGCCGGGGCTGCATCGAATGGAATCGAGGGTGGTTCGCGGCATGCGTGCGTGAGTTCGGAATGCCGGAAGCATGCGGCGCGCGTTCGCGCTCGAGCGAGCGAGCGCGCGTCGATCGCATGACGGCGGTTGGCGCTCGGCCGGTCGGTCGTCTACTTGTGCCGCGGTGTGAACGGCCGCTGCTGGACGTCCGCGCCATGCGCGACGATCGCCATGCTTTCGGGCACTTCTTCCCATGCGCCGCGCAGATCGACGAGCGGCTCCGACACGACCATGAACGCGTCGTCGCCGGCTTCCGCGATGCGCGGGTTGTGCGGATAGAGTTCGTGCAGATGCTTGAACGACGTGCTGTGAAACAGCGAGCGCGACTGCCGCTCGCTCGAGTAGCGCACCGCGATGATCCGGTCGCCGTCGGTCGCGCAGATCGTCATGTTCAGCGGCTCGGCGACGCGATAATGCGCGGCGGTTTCCTCGACCACGCCGACCATGCGCTCGAGTGCCGGCAACGGCGTGTGCTCGAGGCCGTAGGTCAGCGCCAGGCGGAACATCAGCTCGGAGTCGGTCGAGCCTTCGAGCGTCGGGAACAATGCCGGGTCGACCTTCAGCGTCAGGTCGCGGCGCAGCTTGTGGAAATCGCGGATCAGCCCGTTGTGCGCGAACAGCCAGCGGCCGTGGCGGAACGGGTGACAGTTGGTTTCCTGGACGGGGGTATCGGTGGCCGCGCGGATGTGCGCGATGAACATCCGCGAGCGGATCGCGCGGGCGGCTTCGCGGAGGTTGCGGTCGTTCCATGCGGGATGCACGGAGCGGTAGCGAAACGGGAGTTCGTCGGGATGGCCGTACCAGCCGATGCCGAAGCCATCGCCGTTGGTGGTTGTCGCACCCAGCTCCGAATGCAGGCTCTGGTCGATCAGCGAATGCTTCGCGCGAAACAGGACGGTCTCGAGATGGATCGGATTACCCGTATAGGCGAGCCAGCGGCACATGGAGCACTCCTTCGCGATGCGTCTCCGCGCATGGTAGCCGAGTTCATGGCGCAGCCGCAGGCGATTCGCAGCGGCCGGCCGATTGGCCGGGGCCGCCGCGATCGTCATGCAACGGTTCCAACCTTGGCGTCCGGCGTGCGCGTCAGTCGCCGAGCGCGTCCATCACGCGTGCGGAGTAGACCAGTGCCGCCCCCGCATTCAGCGCGATCGCGACGCCCAGCGCTTCCGCCACTTCCTCCTTGGTCGCACCATGCTTCGCGGCTTCGGCCGTGTGCACCGCGATACAGCCGTCGCAGCGGGTCGTGACGGCCACCGCGAGCGCGATCAGCTCGCGGGTCTTGGCATCGAGATGCCCCGTCTTGGCACCGGCGCCGGACAGCGCCTTGTAGCCGGCCAGCGTGTCGGGCGACAGCTTGGCGATTTCGCCGATGCGCGTCGAGAGTTCCTTCCGGTATTCGTTCCAGTTCAGCATGATGCGTCCTTTCTAGCAGAGGGGTTGGGCGGCGGATGCCGCGATCTCGGGCGATGCAGGACTGATTCTGAGCGTTCACGCTGAGGGTTTCGATACGCTAGAGTGTCAATTTTTAGCGCAAACGTCTCATGGATGCATTGAGTCAACTGTTGTCGCTGGGCCGCAGTCACGTCGAGCTCGACGTGCGCTGCCTGCTCGACGGTCCTTTCGCGATGCCGCACGATCCGTTACCGCCGGGCGAGGCGGCGTTTCACCTGTTGCTGGCGGGATCGTGCCGGCTGCGCACCGCCGCCGGGCGCACGCTGCGGCTGACCGACGGCGACTTCGTGCTGCTGCCCGCCGGCGATGCGCACGATTTGTTCGATGCGGACGGCGGCGGCGTGCGGTCGGTCGCGCCGTTGCGCGAGCCGGGCGCGGCCGCTGGCGCGGTGCTGCCGGTCAAGTCGAATCGCGCTGGCGCGGAGCCGGCCGATGCGAGTGTGGACCTGCTTTGCGGGCGTTTCGTCTATGCGCGCGGCGCCGGTGAATTGCTGATGCGCACGCTGCCGCGCGTGCTGCACGTCGGGCTGCGCGACGCATCGGGGCTCGCGTCGCTGCAATTGCTGACGAACGTGTTGCGCGCCGAGGCATCGAATGCGCAGCCCGGTGCGCGCGCGATCGTGAACGCGCTCGGGCAGGCGCTGCTCGCGTATGCGTTGCGCGCGTATGGCCGCGATGCACGCGTGCCGGCCGGCTGGCTCGCGCTTGCGGCCGATGCGCGGCTTGGCCCGTCGATCCAGGCCGTGCTGCAGGCGCCGGAGAAACCGTGGACGGTCGAATCGCTCGGCGGGGCATCCGCGATGTCGCGCGCGACCTATGCACGGCATTTCCGTGTGAAGGCGGGGATGAGCGTCGGCGCGTTCGTCGCGCAGATCCGGATGATGCACGCGTGCGCGTTGCTGCAGGACACGCAGCGCGGGCAGGCGGAGATCGGGCAGGCAGTCGGATATCAGTCGGAGGCGGCCTTCGGCAAGGCATTTCGCGCGGTGCTCGGCACGACGCCGGGGCGCTGGCGGCGGGCGCAGCGGGGCGGGTAGATGGCAGGAAGCAGACGCAAAAAAGCCTCCACTCGGGAGGCTTTTTTTGCACTATCAAAGATAGTTGGTAGGGTGGGAGGGACTCGAACCCTCGACTCTCTGATTAAAAGTCAGATACTCTAACCAACTGAGTTACCACCCCACGTTCTTGAAACTTGTTTTGGTTCGTTGTTTCAACAACAACTTGTAGAACGACCCAAAGAGCAAAAGATTATAGCGACGGGTTTTAGGGCTGTCAACAACCCGTCACGATAATTTATTTGATGCTCTCGATCTTGCCCTGTGCCGTCTGCGCCGCGTTCGATCCCGCGTACTGCGACACGACCTGCTCGAACGTCTTCTTCGCGGCCGCCTTCTGGCCTTGCTCGAGCTGGTTCGTGCCGATCGCCACGAGGGCATCGGCCGCCCGCGGATGCTGCGGATACTTGCTCACGATCGCCTGCCACGTCGCAGTCGAGCCGCGGTAGTCGCGCAGCGCGTATTGTGCATTGCCGAGCCAGTACTGCGCGGTCGGCTGGTACGGGCTCTGCGGATACTTCGCGATGAAGCTGCGGAACGACGCCGCGGCCGCCTTGAAGTTGCCGTTGCGGAACTGCTGCTGTGCCGCGCTGAGCGCATCCGTTTCACCCGGCTGCACGGTGCCTTCGACGCCATCGATCGTCGCCTGCTGCGGCTCGAACTTCTTGAGTCGCGTGTCGAGATCCTGGTAGTACTCCTTCTGCTGGCGCTCGAGCGTCGTGAGCCGGTTCGTCAGGTCCTCGTTCTCGCCGCGCAGCGTCGCGACCTGCTGGTTCAGCTGGTCGATACGGCCGGATTGATCGAGGATCGTACGCTGGGCGGCCGACAACTGACTGGACAGGTTGTCGCTCTTGCTGCGTAGATCGAGCACGGCGCGGCGCGCCTCATTGTCGTCGAACATGCCGGCGTGCGCCGGCGCGGCAGACCACGCCGCGCCGACGACGCAGAATGCTGCGGCTACGCGCAGCCAGGATACACGGTGCGTCATACGGCAACTCTTCCGTTACGGTTCTTACTGCTGGTAGACGAGGTCGGCGCGACGGTTCTGCGCCCACGATGCTTCGTCGTGACCCGATGCTTGCGGCTTTTCCTTGCCGAGGCTCACGGCTTCCATTTGCGAGTCGTTCACGCCGAGCAGTGCCATCGCGCGGCGGACAGCTTCCGCACGCTTCTGGCCCAGTGCGAGGTTGTACTCGCTCGTGCCGCGTTCGTCGGTGTTGCCCTGGATCAGCACGTGGCGCTGCGGGTGGCTCTTCAGGTACTGAGCGTGTTGCTGCATCAGCGGCTGGTACTCGTCCTTCACCGAATAGCTGTCGAAGTCGAAGTAGATGCTGCGCTTCGCGAGCGGGCTGTTCGGATCGTTCAGCGGATCGACGTTCACTTGCGCGACGTTGTCGGCGCTCGGCTGCGTGCTGACCGCACCCGCGTTGGCCTTGTCGTCGAGCTTCACACCCGACTTGCACGCTGCGAGCGCGCTGATCATCATCACGGCCAGGGCCAGACGAGCTTTATTCGACATCATGGTTACTCTCCTTGTGGTCATTGCATGAAGGGCCCCCACGACGGCTCACGAACGGAGCCGCCCTGGACGGACAGGATCTGCGGCGGCGCGCTGCCGTCGGAGGGCACTGCTGCCAGCACGTTACGGCCACCCGACTGGGTCGCGTAGAGAAGGTACTGGCCGTTTGCCGCGAAGCTCGGCGATTCGTCGCGATTGGTATTCGTAATGGCGTTCGCCGCGCCGGTCTGCAGATCCTGAACGTACAGCTTGAACCCCCCACCCGTGCGGGAGATGTAGGCGAGCAGCTTGCCGTCCGGGCTGATGCGCGGGCTGGTGTTGTAGCTGCCGGTGAAGGTCACGCGTTGTGCCGCGCCGGCGCTTTCGCCTTGCGCGGGCATCCGGTAGATCTGCGGCGCGCCGCCGCGATCGCTCGTGAAGTAAATCCAGCGGCCGTCCGGCGAGTAGAACGGCTCGGTATCGATCGAGCTGCTCTGCGTGAGCCGGCGCAGGCCGCCGCCGTTTGCATTGACCGTATAGATTTGCGTATTGCCCGTCAGCGACAGTGCAACGGCCAGCGTGTTGCTGTCCGGCGACCACGCCGGCGCGCTGTTGTTGCCCTTCTGGTCCGAGACCATGTAGCGGCGGCCGGTCGGCAGGTCGTGGATATAGACGATCGGCTTCTTGCGCTCGAACGACACGTACGCGACCTTCGTCCCGCTCGGCGACCACGCCGGCGAGATGATCGGCTCGGTGCTCGACAGCGCGATGCGCGCGTTCTGGCCGTCCGAATCCGAGATCTGCAGCTGGTAGCGGTTGCCCGTCTTGATCACGTACGACAGGCGCGTGGCGAACACGCCGCGCACGCCAAGCAGCTTCTGGTAGATGTAGTCGGCGATCTTGTGGCCGGCCGTGCGCAGCGTGGTGTCGGTGGCCGTCAGCGACAGGCCGCCCAGGCTTTGCTGCTTCACGGTGTCGTACAGGATGAAGTTCACCTTGTACTGGCCGTTCGCTTCGCGGTTCACGCTGCCGGCGACGAACGCGTTCGCGCCCTTGGCCTTCCATGCGCCGAGATCGACCGATGCGGTCTCGGGCACGGGCGTGCTGCCCGCATCGATGTTGGTGAATTTGCCGCTGCGGGCGAGGTCCGCACGGACGATCGACGTGACCTGTTGCGGCAGGCCTGCCTCGTTCGTGAAGTTCGCGGTGGCGATGGGGAATTGGGTCGAACCGACGCCGGTGATCAGCACGTTGACCTGCGCGTTAGCGGCGCCGCCCGCCGCAATCAGACACGAGGCCACGAGTGCCCTGAAACCTAGTTTCGTCATCAAACTCATGCTTCTTGCTTCCCATGTGACTTGGATCGCTGCGCAACCGCAGAGACAGTAAAAATACCCGATTCGTTCCCGTCTGGCAGCGACGCACGGAGTGTAAGCGCATTTGCGTTCACTCCGCCGCCTTGAAGGTAATCGTAATGTCGGATGGGGTACGACCGTTAGAATCGGGCGGCAACGGGACCGACGCCTGGATCGCATTGACCACGGCTTGATCCCACCCCGAATTTCCGCTCGAGCGGCGGATCGAAACGCTCATTACGTCGCCCGACGGCGTGCAGCGGATCGCGACGACGGTCGTCAGGCCGGCGCGTTCGCCGCCCCAGACGATGTTCGGCTTCACGCGGCGACGCACCTTGTCAGGATAGCCGGGCGATGCGGCATTGCCGCCGGAACCGGAGCCGGTGCCGCTGCGCGCGAGGCCTTCGCCGCCGCCTTCGCCGGCGCCGGACATGCCCTGCATCTGCGCGAGGCGTGCGCTGCGCTCCCGGTCGAGCTTCGCCTTCGACGCCGCGTCGGCTTTCGCGCGTGCCGTTGCTTCAGCCTTCGCCTTGGCCTGGGCTTCCGCCTTTGCCTTCGCGGCCGCGTCGGCCTTGGCCTTCGCCGCCTGCTGCGCTTCCAGCTGCGCCTGCTTCTGTTGCTGCTGTTTCTGCTGCTGGAGTTTCTGCTGTTCGAGCTTCTGCTGCTCCACGAGCTGCTGTTGCTTGAGCTTGTCGGCCTGCTTCTGCTTTTCGCGCTCGGCGGCCTTCTGCGCGGCGAGCGCGGCGGCCTGCTGGGCCGCGAGCTGTTCGCGCCGGGCTTCCTCTTCCTGGGCCTTCAGTTGCTGCGCGCGGCGCTGCTGCTCGAGCAGCGCTTCGCGTGCGGCCGCTTCCTGCTGCCGTTTCTTTTGCTGCAGCGCGATGTCCGCCTGTTCGTCCCGGACCGGGGGAGGGGGTGGCGCGAGCTTCGCTGGCGGCGTGGGTGCGACGACCGGCCGCGGCGCGGGGACGTCGGGCACCTCGGTCCACAGCTCGGCTTCGGCGCCGGCCGGCGTGCTGTTCTGCCACTGCACGCCATGGTAGAGAAACAGCGCGAGCAGCACGTGCATCAGCGCGGCGAGCGCGAACGCGCGCCAGGTGCCGCGCTCGCGAGGTGGCTGAGACGGGTAGGCGTTGCTGCGCGTGGATTGCTGCTGCCGGTTCATTGCGATTTGACGAGGAGGCCGACGCGCTTGACGCCACGCGCCTTCAGATCCGACATCACGGTCATGACCGCATCGTACTGCACGGTCTTGTCGGCTGCGATCACGACCGGCTGGTCAGGATGATCGGCCTGCCGGGCCGAGATGAAGCTGTCGAACTCGGCCTTGGTCATCGTGTCTTCCTGCGTCGCGCCGGCGTCACCCTTGTACTTGACGCTCATCGTGCGGTCGGCCTTGATGTTGACGACGACGGGCGGCGTTTGTTCCTGCGGTGCGGCATTGCCGACGGTCGGCAGGTTGATGATCGACGGGGCGACGAGCGGTGCCGTGACCATGAAGATCACGAGCAGCACGAGCATCACGTCGATGTACGGCACGACGTTGATGTCGGCCATCGCACGGCGCCCGCGGCCGCCGCGCATGCTGGATCGAATGGGACTTCCTGCCATGGCGCGCTCCTTACTGGGCCTGACGCTGCAGGATGTTCGAGAACTCTTCGATGAAGGTCTCGAAACGGATCGCGAGGCGGTCGATGTCGTGTGCGTAGCGGTTGTACGCGACCACCGCCGGAATCGCGGCGAACAGGCCGATCGCGGTGGCGACGAGCGCCTCGGCGATGCCCGGTGCGACGTTCGCGAGCGTGGCCTGCTGCACGTTCGCGAGGCCGCGGAACGAGTTCATGATCCCCCAGACGGTGCCGAACAGGCCGATATACGGGCTGACCGAGCCGACCGAGGCGAGGAACGCGAGGTTCGCTTCGAGGACGTCCATTTCGCGCTGGAACGACGCGCGCATCGCGCGGCGCGCCCCGTCGAGCACGAGGCCCGGGTCGCTGATGCGTTTTTCCTTCGCCTTCAGGAATTCACGCATCCCCGATTCGAAGATCCGCTCGAGCGCGCCGATCGTGTGGCGGTTGTTGGCGGCGCTCTGATACAGGGCCTGCAGGTCGCCGCCCGACCAGAAATCCTTTTCGAAGCGTTCGGTCTGCGCGCGTGCGCGGCGGATCGCGAACCACTTGCGGAAGATGAAGGTCCACGACATCAGCGACAGCAGCAACAGCAGCCCCATCACAGCCTGGGCCAGCACGCTCGCGTTGAGGACGAGGGAAATGATCGACAGGTCTTGAGAAGTGTTCATAGAGGTTTGAGTAACGTCCCTTCGGGGGTGCCCGGCGAGGGTGCGCGGTGTGCGTGCGGCGCGGCGCGCCGGCCAGGCCTGGCGCCGAACCTTGCTTAGTATCGATTCAGGAAGGCAAGTTCATAGGCTTTGTCTAAACGGTGCTCATGCGAGCTTCGTTGACAATGAAGTCTGCCCGGCGTCGATGACGGGCCCGCGATGCAGCGCGTCGAGCACGACCGGCGGGATCGCCGCGGGCCGGATACCGGTTCGGTCGACGCAGCCGAGGCGGATGTGCCCGGCGACGAGCAGCGTGTCGCCACGCCAGGCTTCCTGCGTGAATTCCACCGATGCGCGGCCGATGCGTCCGGGCCGGCTCGTGATCGTCAGCGCATCGTCGAGTCGCGCCGGCGCGCGGTAGTCGAGCGACGTGCTGCGAACGATGAAGATCGCGTCCGTTTCGTCGGCGAGCCGTCGCTGGTCGATGCCGCACGCGCGCAGCCATTCGGTGCGGGCGCGCTCGAAGAATTTCAGGTAGTTGGCATAGAAGACGATGCCGCCTGCGTCGGTATCCTCGTAGTACACGCGTACCGGCCAGGTGAAGCCGGAGGGGGTGTCCGGAGAGCGGGTAGGCTGAGTCATGGCGCGCATTCTACCGGAACGGCGGAACCCGATTCGTAACCGATTCGTAACGGAATGTAGTGCGCCGTAGCACGCCGCAGGCCGGCCGGAGGCGGGCCTGCGGCTGCGGGCTGCGGGTCAGGCGCGATGGATCGTGAGGCCGGCCGGGGCCTGCGCGACCGGCATCATTTCGATCGTGTTGATGTTGACGTGCGCGGGGCGCGTGGCGATCCAGTAGATCGTGTCGGCGATGTCCTCGGCCGTGAGCGGCTGGACGTTCTGGTACACGTTCGCCGCCTTTGCGTCGTCGCCGCGGAAGCGGACGTTCGAGAATTCCGTGCCGCCGCACAGGCCCGGCTCGATGTCGGTTACGCGCAACGGCGTGCCGATCAGGTCGGCGCGCAGGTTCAGGCTGAATTGTCTGACGAAAGCCTTGGTCGCACCGTATACGTTCCCGCCCGGATACGGATAGGTGCCGGCCACCGAGCCCAGATTGAAGATATGGCCGCGACCGCGCGCGATCATGCCGGGCAGCAACGCATGCGTGACGGTCACGAGGCCCGAGCAGTTCGTATCGATCATGGTCTGCCACTCGTCGAGGCTCGCCTTCTGGGCCGGCTCGACGCCGAGCGCGAGGCCGGCGTTGTTGACAAGCACGTCGAGCGCGGCGAATTCGGCGGGAAGGGCGGCCGGCACGGCTTCGACGGCCGCGCGGTCGCGCACGTCGAGCTCGAACGGCAGCAGCGCGTCGCCGAGTTCGGCCGCGAGCGCATCGAGGCGATCCTTGCGGCGCGCGGTGGCGACGACGCGATGGCCGCCCTTGACGAAGGCACGGGCGATGGCGGCGCCGAAGCCGGCGGACGCACCTGTGACGAACACGATCATTGCTGCTCCTGGTCGGTTGCAAAGTAGCGGATAGTATCCCGCAAGCCTACTGAGAATGCCGCACCGCGGCAAGGCGGCGAAGCGTGTCGGCACGGGCACGTAGAGTCTGGCCCTTATTGTTCGGGGGCCACTGCCGCGCGGTTGCCTATTCATGACGCATCCAATACACTAACGCGCTCATCACCCCTGCGTGACTGGCGATAGAACCCTTCGGGTTCAAGGTGGAGCATCCCACCGTGAAGCGCGGGGCGCCGTTTTTGCCGTTCGCCTGGGCAGCCGTTGTGCGCCGTTGCGTGCATCGCCGGTGGCTGTCCTGTCTCGCGTCATACGGATTCTTCCGCCACGTCGAGCGGGTTCCGCCAGCACCGCAATGTACTCGGCCGCCCCGGTCAACCTGTACACACTTAACGGAAACCGTATGTTTGACAGAGCCCAAAGCACCATCGCGAACGTCGATCCCGAACTCTTTGCAGCGATCGAGCAGGAAAACCGCCGGCAGGAAGATCACATCGAGCTGATCGCGTCGGAAAACTACACGAGCCCGGCCGTGATGGCCGCGCAGGGCTCGCAGCTCACGAACAAGTACGCGGAAGGGTATCCGGGCAAGCGCTACTACGGCGGCTGTGAATACGTCGACGTGGTCGAGCAGCTGGCGATCGATCGCGTGAAGCAGCTGTTCGGCGCGGAAGCGGCGAACGTGCAGCCGAACTCGGGTTCGCAGGCGAACCAGGGTGTGTTCTTCGCAATGCTCAAGCCGGGCGACACGATCATGGGCATGAGCCTCGCGCACGGCGGTCACCTGACGCACGGCTCGCCGGTCAACATGTCGGGCAAGTGGTTCAACGTCGTCAGCTATGGCCTGAACGAGCAGGAAGACATCGACTACGACGCTGCCGAGAAGCTGGCGAACGAGCACAAGCCGAAGCTGATCGTCGCGGGTGCATCGGCATTTGCGCTGAAGATCGATTTCGAGCGTCTGGCGAAGATCGCGAAGTCGGTCGGCGCGTACCTGATGGTCGACATGGCCCACTACGCCGGCCTGATCGCGGCAGGCGTGTACCCGAACCCGGTGCCGCACGCGGACTTCGTGACGACGACGACACACAAGAGCCTGCGCGGCCCGCGCGGCGGCGTGATCCTGATGAAGGCCGAGTACGAGAAGCAGATCAACTCGGCGATCTTCCCGGGCATCCAGGGCGGCCCGCTGATGCACGTGATCGCCGGCAAGGCAGTGGCATTCAAGGAAGCGCTGTCGCCGGAGTTCAAGGCATATCAGCAGAAGGTGGTCGAGAACGCACGCGTGCTGGCTGAAACGCTGGTCAAGCGCGGCCTGCGCATCGTGTCGGGCCGTACGGAAAGCCACGTGATGCTGGTGGACCTGCGCGCGAAGAAGATCACGGGCAAGGCAGCGGAAGCGGCGCTCGGTGCGGCGCACATCACGGTGAACAAGAACGCGATCCCGAACGATCCGGAAAAGCCGTTCGTGACGAGCGGTATCCGCCTGGGTTCGCCGGCGATGACGACGCGCGGCTT
>NZ_JBQEON010000008.1:179098-187922 GCF_052045245.1 Burkholderia sp. 22313 | reverse complement strand
GCTCCAGCCCTTGTAGTCCTTCACGTTGTCGCGCGTGACGAGCGTCGGCTCGATCAGGATCATCGGGTTGGCCGGCTTCCGGCCGTTCATGATCCCGTAGCCGACGTTGACGGCCTGCTGCGCCATCGCCCACGGATCCTGGCTCGACGACGCCTGCACGAGCGTGTTGGACTTCAGCGCCACCTCGATGTCGGGCGCGCCGTCGACCGACGTGATCACGATGTTCGGGCGGTTCAGCTGCTTCGCCGCGAGATCGCTGCCGATCGCCTGCGGGTCGTTGATCGTGAACACCCCGTCGAGCTTCGGAAAGCGCGTGAGGTAGCCCTGCATCGTGTTCATCCCGCCTTCGCGCGAGCCCTTGCCGTCCTGGTCGCTCGACAGCAGCTTGATGCCCGGATTCTTCGCGAGCACGGCCTTGCAGCCGTTCACGCGGTCGATCACGGCCGACACCTGCGGGCCGTTCTCGATGATCACGTTGCCCTTGCCGTTGAGTTTCTTCGCGAGGTAGTCGCATGCCAGCTCGCCGGCCTTCACGTTGTTGGTCTGCACGGTCGCGTTCGCGCCCGCGGCCGCGACGTCCACCGCGACGACCGTGATGCCGGCCGCCTGCGCCTTCTTCACCGCCGGCTCGATCGCCTTCGGGTCGGTCGCGTTGAGCAGGATCATGTCGACGTGCGCGGAGATGAAGTTGTCGATCTGCGTGAACTGCTTGTTCAGGTCGTAGTCGGCCGACACCGCGGTGACCTTCGCGTTCGGACTGAGCTGTTTCGCGCGGGCCTCGGCGCCTTTCACGATCGTGACGAAGTACGGGTTGCCGAGCGAGCCGACCGTGACGCCGATCGATTTCAGCGGCTTGTCGGCGGCATGGGCGGCGGCAGCGCCGAAGGCGAGTGCGCAGGCGACGGCGGTCAGGGCGGCGTGGTGCTTGAACATGTCGTTGTGTCTCCGGAAGGTCCGTTGGCAAACGGGCGCAGGAGGACCTGCCTGCGCCCCGATGGTTGAACAGCGAGGGAAGCGGTATCAGGTGCGGGCCGAGTCGCGCTGGCGATAGCGGTCGAGCGCGACCGCGCCGATGATCACGAGCCCCTTGATGATGTACTGCCAGATGTCGGACACGCCGAGCAGCACGAGGCCGTTGGTCAGCACCGCGATGATCAATGCGCCGATCAGCGTGCCGACGATCGACCCGACGCCGCCGACGAAACTCGTGCCGCCGAGGATCACCGCGGCAATCGCGTCGAGCTCGTACGACTGGCCGAGCTGCAGGCCGTTGGCCGCGTAGAGCCGGGCGGCCGACATCACCGCGCCGAGACCGGCGAGCAGGCCCGATGCCGCATACACGAACAGCTGGATCGCCCGCACGTTGATGCCCGACAGCCGTGCGGCTTCCGGGTTGCCGCCGACCGAATAGATGCGCATGCCGAGCACCGTGCGGCGCAGGATGAACCACGACAGCGCGATCACCGCGACCGCGATGATGACGAGCCAGGGCACGCCGAGCACCGTGCCGTTGCCGATGAACGCGAACGGCAGTTGCGGGTTGAAGATGGTCGTGTCGTTGCCGATCAGGCGGGCGACGCCGCGCACGGCGGTCATCGCGCCGAGCGTGACGATGAACGGGGGCAGGCGCAGGAACGAGATCAGGCCGCCGTTGATCGCGCCGAACACGAGGCCGACGGCGAGCGCGAACGGCACGCCGAGCCAGCCCCAGCCGGGGAGGGTCGAGGCGAGCAGCGCGGCGACGGCCGACGCGGCGAGCACGGAGCCGACCGACAGGTCGATGCCGCCCGTCAGGATCACGAAGGTCATGCCGGCGGCGAGCACGATGTTGATCGATGCCTGCTGCGTGACGATCGACAGGTTCTGTAGCGTGAAGAAGCCGTCGGTCAGGAAGCCGAAGCCGATGCACAGGACCAGCAGCACCGGCAGCATGCCGGCGGTGCGCAGCAGCGACTGCATGCGCGCGCGATGATCGGCGCCGCGCATCAGCGGCGTGCGGTTGGCGACCGGTTGGGCCGGCGCGGAAGCGAGGTTCCGCTGCTTGGTCGGGTTGATCATTTCGGTACCTTGAATGAAGAGGGAAATGAAGGGGCCGTGGTCAGTGCGCGTCGGCGAGTTCGGCTTGCGAGCCGGTGGCGAGCGCGATGATCGCTTCCTGCGTGATCGGGGTGTGCGTGTGGCCGCCGAGTTCGCCGGCGATCTCGCCTTCGCGCATCACGAGCACGCGGTCGGCGACGCCGATGATCTCCGGCAGTTCGCTCGAGATCACGATCACGCCGACGCCCGCGCGGGCCAGTTCGTTGATGATCCGGTAGATCTCGGACTTCGCGCCGATGTCGACGCCGCGCGTCGGTTCGTCGAGGATCAGCACGCGCGGCTTCGTCTCGAGCAGGCGCGACAGCAGCACCTTCTGCTGGTTGCCGCCCGACAGCGCGCCGACGTTCACGTTCGCGTGCGGCACGCGGATCGACAGCGATGCGATCGCGTCGCGTGCGCGTTCGGCGCCGCGCGGGAGATCGAGCGCGCCGAGCCGTGCATCGCGGTTGCACACGGCGATGTTGATGTTGTCGCGCACGCTCATGTCGAGGAACAGGCCCTGGCGCTTGCGGTCTTCCGTCAGGTAGACGAGGCCCGCGTCGATCGATTCGCGTGGCGAATGGGCGCCGAACGCGCGCTCGCCCAGCTTCACGTCGCCGCGCGTGCGCGGCTCCGCGCCGAAGATCAGTCGCGCGAGCTCGGTGCGGCCCGCGCCGACGAGCCCCGCGATGCCGAGCACTTCGCCGGCATGCAGGTCGAGGCTGCAGCCGCGCACGCGCTCGCCGTCGGCGATGTCGCGCACCGACAGCAGCAGGTGGCCGGGGTCGTACGGTGCGTGTTCCTTCTTGTAGAAACCGGAGATGTCGCGGCCCACCATCATCGCGACGAGCCGCTCGGCCGACAGCGCGTCGCGCTCGAGCGTGCCGATGTACGACCCGTCGCGCAGCACCGACACGCGATCCGACAGTTCGTAGATCTCCGCCATCCGGTGGCTGATGTAGATGATCGCGAGACCTTCCTCGCGCAGTTGCCGGATCAGGCCGAACAGGTGCTCGGTCTCGCGCGAGGACAGCGGCGTCGTCGGTTCGTCCATCACGAGGATGCGGGCGCGGGTGTGCACGGCGCGCGCGATCTCGACGAGCTGCTGTTCGGCGATCGACAGCGTGCCGACGAGCGTGTCGGGCCCGAACGGCGCGCCGAGACGCGCGAGCACGTCCTGGCAGCCGCGCGCCATCGCCGCGCGGTCGATCGTGCCCCAGCGCCGGTTGCCGTGCCGCAGTTCGCGGCCGACGTAGATGTTTTCCGCGACGGTCAGGTTCGGGGCGAGGCACAGCTCCTGGTAGATCACGGCGACGCCCGCATCGCGCGCGGCGAGCGGGCCGTCGACGTCGATGCGCTCGCCGTCGATCAGGATCTCGCCGCCGGCATCGGCGCGGTAGGCGCCCGACAGGATCTTCATCAGCGTCGATTTGCCTGCGCCGTTCTCGCCCATCAGCGAATGGATC
Source organism: Burkholderia sp. 22313 (assembly GCF_052045245.1). Taxonomy (NCBI): domain Bacteria; kingdom Pseudomonadati; phylum Pseudomonadota; class Betaproteobacteria; order Burkholderiales; family Burkholderiaceae; genus Burkholderia; species Burkholderia sp. 22313. Next base: position 184,380 of record NZ_JBQEON010000008.1, on the reverse strand, counting down.
TCGCCGGGGTAGACGGTCAGGCTGACGTTGTCGAGCGCGCGCACGGCCGGAAACGTCTTGCTGATCCGGCGCATCTCGAGCAACGGCCGGGGCGACTCAGTACGCGACATGGTTGACCTCCTGCGATTCGGTGCGGGCGCCCTTGAGGATGCCGGCCCGCGGAGAGAAATTGAAGAACATCGGCAGCGTCGCGGCGCCGATCGCACCGGCGTCGGCGCCGAACGAGCCGCGCACCAGCGTCGGCGTGCCGCGCGCCTCCGGCGCGGTGGCGACGAGCGCCGCACGCAGGCGGGTCGTCACCGCATCGAGCAGGCCGGCGTCGGTATCGGCGTCGAGCACGACCACCGGCGCATCGACGACGCACAGCACCGCGCGCAATGCCGGCGCGAGCGCGTCGACGCAGTCGTCGATCCATTCGTCGACCGCCGGCAGGCCGCGCGCGATGCACGCTTCGAGGTCGGCACGGTTCTCGACTGTCGTGCCGTGATGGCGCAGGTGGCGCACGAGCGCATGCAGCGACGCGCGGGCGAGCAGGATGTCCCACGGGCCACGCGGCGGCGGCGCGGACGCCAGCCGGCTGGGCGGGACGGGAATGACGGCAATGTCGCCTGCGTTGCCGGTCACGCCGCGCAGGCAATCGCCGTCGATCGCGATGCCGCCGCCGATCGCGGGACCGATGAACAGGTACACGAAGTCGTCGCACTGCCGGCCGTACCCGTAGAACAGTTCGGCGATCGCGGCCGCGTTGCCGTCGTTTTCGCCGAACACGGGCAGCGACAGCATGCGCCCGAGGTCGCTGGCGAAGTCGACGTCTTCCCACGCACGGAACGTGTCGGGCGCGAGGCCGAGTTCGCGCATCCACGCGCCGAGGTTGTACGGCTGGGCGACGCCGACGCCCGCGAGGCGCGCGCGCTCGTGCTCGGGGAGCAGGTCCTGCATCGCGTCGATGTCGCGCCGCACGATCTCGAGCACGTCGGCGGGCGGGGGGAGCAGTGTGTCGTGCGAGCGGCGCCCGAGCACGTCGCCCGCGAAATTGACCAGCGCAGTTTCAATGCGCATCCGGTCGAGATGGACGCCGATGCCGAACGCCCCGCGCGGATCGAGACGGATCAGCGACGCCGGCTGGCCGCGCTGGCCTTCGGTACGGCCGGCGAATTCGATCAGCTTCGCATCGGCGAGCGACGCGATGATGCTGCCGACCGCCGTGCCCGTCATGTTCGCGAGACGGGCGAGATCGGCCTTCGACGCGCTGCCGGCACGGCGCAGCGTCTTCAACAGCAGGCGCTCGTTGTAACGGCGCACGTTGGCCGAATTGCTTCCCTGGCCGATGTGCGGACTTCTCATGGCGCCTCCCTCCCTGTTGCGCCGGCTCCCGACGCATTAAATAAATCACGTTGATTTATTTAACAGCGTGAGCGACGGGATGTCAGCCTAGGGAAATCCCGGCTTCGGCAAGAAAGGAAGGTGGGGCTTGGGTTTCAGGGCGCTGAAGGAGCGCGGTGCGTTGCGAGGCCGAGATTTCGGATTCGTCTGATGGATTTGCTGGCCGCCGAACGTCACGATTGCCCGTCGGGCTGCTGCGCCATGGCAGTTCGAAGAGGGCGACGCCTGCGGGGGCCGGCGATGTGGTGCCGGCTGCGTCGCGCGTTCATTCGACGTGGTGCGGCGGAAGTCGTCCCGCGTTTGTTTCCGGGAGAAAGTCCATGCATCGTCCGACGCGGCCTTCGATGTCGCTGCTCGATCCTTACACCGGCAGCGAACCGCTGCCGCTTTACACGGCGACGGTGACCGTCACCGGCGGCGAATCGGCTCACGGACGCTCGTCCGGACGTGCGCGTTCTGCAGCCGGCGAGCTCGACGTGTCGTTGCGGCTGCCGGTTGAACTGGGCGGCGCGGGTGGCGGCACGAATCCGGAGCAGTTATTCGCGGCCGGCTTCGCCGCGTGTTTCCATGGCGCGTTGACGCTGGTTGCGATGAAGCGCCGGATTCGATTGCCGGGTGATCTGGCGATCTCGGCAAGCGCAACGTTTCAGCGTGATCCGGCGGATGGCTGGTTTGCGATCGCGCTCGATCTGGAGGTCAGCATGCCGGGTGTCGACGCGGTTGATGCGCGCGAACTCGTTGCGCAGACCGAGGCGATCTGTCCTTACGCAAAGATGGCGAGGGAGGGGATTCGACACGCCGTGCGTGTCACCGGAACGGTGTGAGTCGCGATGTCGCGTTTCCGGAAGCGGAAATGAAGAAAGGCCGGCTAAAAGCCGGCCTTTCCAAAATCAGATGGTGCCCAGGAGAGGACTCGAACCTCCACGATGTTGCCACCGCTAGGACCTGAACCTAGTGCGTCTACCAATTCCGCCACCTGGGCACGTTTCGCTTGCTGCAGTGCGAAGACCGCTATTCTAGCGTGTCTGAGGGATCTGTCAACACAATTTGAGGTCGCGAACGAAAATAATTGGGCTGCTTGCTCGCGGGGCTGAAGGATGGCGTGCATCGCAACGATCGGAGCGACGTGCATCGTCGATTGCGTCGTGACGTCGGGGCGGGCGGATAAATGCATGCACCGCGGACGCGCTTCTCGATCCGGCGCCGGAAATGAAAAAAGGCCGGCTAAAAGCCGACCTTTTCAAAAACAGATGGTGCCCAGGAGAGGACTCGAACCTCCACGATGTTGCCACCGCTAGGACCTGAACCTAGTGCGTCTACCAATTCCGCCACCTGGGCACGTTTCGCTGTACTGCAATGCGAAGACCGCTATTGTAGCGTGTCTGAGGGGGGCTGTCAATACTATTTGATCGATGACGGTAAAAATATTCGCGCGTTGCCAGGTCGGGGCATCACGCGCCGATCGGATTCGCACGCCTTGCCGCGAAATCCCAGCGCAGCGCTTCGCCGGTGTCGACGCGGGCAGGCAGCAAGCCGGCTGCGAGGAACGTATCGGCGATCGTCTGTTGCTCGCCGAAGTTCTGGGCGACGACGGCGCGCACGAGATAGCTGCGTCGTGCATTGGCGCGCTCGATCGTCTTCGCGTCGAGTCCCCAGATCGGCGCGAGGGTCGTGGCGGCCGCCTGCGGGTGTTGGTGCAGCCACGTACCGGCTTGCGACAGCCGGTCGAACGCGATCTGGATGATGTCGGGGCGCGCGGCAGCAAAGCTGCTCGACGCAAGGTAATAGCGTTGGTAGGAAGCGAGCCCGTTGCCGTCGGCGAGAATCCGCGCGTCGGGATCCGTGTCGATCGACGCGACATACGGATCCCACGTGATCCATGCCTCGACGCTGCCGCGCTCGAACGCCGCGCGGCCATCCGCGGGCGTCAGATAGTGGATGGCCACGTCGGCAGGGGCGAGCTTCGCGCGTGCGAGTGCGGCAAGCAGCAGGTAGTGGCTGCCGGCAGCCTTCGTGACGGCAATACGCTTGCCTCGCAGATCGGCAAGCGTGCGCAGCGCGCTGTCGCGTTTGACGATGATGGCCTGTGCTTTTGGCGACGGCGCTTCCTGCGCGACGTACACGAAGCGCGCATGCGCGGCCTGCGCGAAGACGGGAACCGTGTCGGCCACGTCGGCGCTGAAATCGACCGCGCCGACGTTGAGCGCCTCGGTCAGCGGCAGGCCGCTCGCGAATTCATGCCACGACACGCGCAGGCCGAGCGGTACGAGCGACTGCTCCAGCGTGCCGCGCGTCTTCAGCAGCGTAATGAGCGTCGACGATTTCTGGTATCCGATGCGCAGCGCGGATGGCGTGTTCTCGGCGGCGTGCGCGTGGATGCCGGTGGCGCTCAGGCCGGCGGCCAGCATCGCGCGCGCAAACGCGCGGCGGTTCATCGACGTCATGGTGCGAGGTCCTCGTTGGGTTCGTTGAAAGCGAGGGAGCTAACGTACCAACGGGGAAGGCAATCGATAAACGATGAATTCTGCTATCGATCGGCGTGGCCGGCATATGGCGTGGCCGGTGCGCGCAGCGGGAGGCCGGATGATGTCAAGTCCTGGAATAGGTTGACAGTATCCAAGCGCTAAAACGCCCGATGCACCGCATCGGGCGTTTTGTATTTCAGGGCGGCATGTGGCCGCTCCTGGTTGTAGATGCGCACTGACTGCTCGACCATCTTGACGGCCTGAGCAAGGTCGGCGGGACGTTGCAACAAGAACTCGCCCTTAAGGATGCCGTTGATTCGCTCGGCCAGCGCGTTCTGATAGCAGTCGTAGCCGTCCGTCATCGAGCAGCGCAGGCCGTGGCGCCGGTGGATGTCCTGATAGTAGGTCGAGCAGTACTGCACCCCGCGATCGGAGTGATGGATCAATGGCTGGCGGCTCTGGCGCCTGCGCAACGCCTTCTTCAACGCCTGGCTAACCTGTTCGGTCTGCAGGCTGTCGTGAACGTGATGTCCAACGATCTTGCGCGAGTACGCATCCGTGACCAGGCTCAGATACACAAACCGACCCGCTGTGGGTAGGTACGTGATGTCGGCTACCCACACCTGCTCGGGGCCGCTCGGCACGATTTGATCCGGCCCGGGTTTCAGTAGATTCGGATGGCGCCGGAAGTGATGGTGGCTTTGCGTTGTCTTGTGATACGCCCGATGCGGCACGACCAGCAGTCGCGCGGCGCGCAGCACATCGAACAGCCCATCTCGCCCCAGCTTGATGCCGCGCTCGACCAACGCCGGCCCAAGCAGGTGATGCAGTTTGCGTGCCCCAAGCCTAGGCTGGCGCAGTCGCACGTCGCGCACCAATGCCGTCACGGTCTCGGCTTGCGAGCAGCGGCGCGCCTCGCTGCGACATCGCTTGTAATACGCTTGGCGACTGATGCCCATGTAGCGGCAGGCTCGCTCGACGCTCAGCTTTTCGATCCGCTTTTGCGCAACGACCTGCCCGAAGGCTTTTTTACGGTGATCCCGTAGTCCTTGCGCATCACGTCGAGCACGGCCTCGAACAGCGCCGCTTTCTCCTGCGCCTCGCGCAACTGCGTCTCCAACTCCTTGATGCGCTGCTCCGGTGTGAGTGGCTTTGAGTCTGGCTTTGGCATGGTGCAACCCGATCGCGCACGGCCGGATGGATCGGCCCAATCCTGCAAGCCGTGCTTACGTAACCATACCAGTACGGTCGAGCGTCCCTGGATGCCGTAGCGCTGCTGCGCCTCTTTGTACGTCAGTTCGCCTTTTTCGACCTGCGCCACCACCGACAGTTTAAAAGCCAGGCTGTAGTCCCGCTGCGTCCGCTTGTTCCCTTGCTCCACTTGGCACCTCTTCGCTTCGGCGAAAAAGTGTCAACCTATTCTAGGACGGGTCA